>NZ_JBEPSD010000003.1:300000-573195 GCF_040548735.1 Rhodanobacter soli
AATGCACCGGGCAATACAGTGATCGCCAGCGCATAACGGGCGGACGCGGCGAAGGCCGACTTGTGGCGCGTCGCCAGTTTTGCTATTCAGGCTGCTTTGACGTTCCATGGAAGCTGGCCACGGGGGTGGCAATGGAAGTGCAGCGGAGCGAGCGGGATGCCGCGAACGGGTGCGGGACGGCGGCGTTCCTGGGGGGAAAGTCTTTCTGGCGTTTTTCACGCATCGGGCCAAGGCTATTGCCCGGGCTGCTTGTGTGTGCGCTGTTGTTGACGACTGCTGACGAGGCGAATGCCATGGGCAAGATGTGTCTTTTCTCGGCGGTACGCGGAGTGGTGCTCGATCACGGCAAGCCGGTCGAGGGGGCGCGGATCGAGCGCAGCTACAAATGGAGTTGGAAGAACGAGGGTGGAAGTGATCAGGCCACCACCGACGCGCAGGGGGCATTCGCGCTGCCTGCGATATGGGGACGCTCGCTGCTCGGGTCGCTGTTGCCGCACGAACCCTTCGTGGAACAGACGATCCTGATTCACCACGCCGGCAATACCTATAAGGCGTGGATGCTGGACAAGCGCAATTACAACGAAAACGGCGAACTCGGGGGGCGTCCGGTTTCTCTGGTTTGCCGATTGGAAGCAGAGGTCGTACATCACGGCAAGGTTTACGGCATCTGCGAGCCGCAGTGACGCTGTGTTTACCCAACAAGGAGGGGTTTCATGAGCACACTTATGCCTCATCAGGCTGCCCTGATCGCCGGTGGCGTCTATAGCCTGCGCGAACGTACCGTCAGTCAGTCGGCGGATCGGGGCGTGAAGCTCGGCTGCGAGGACATGTTTGCTGTGGACGGCAGCTCACGGTTCACCGGCCGCTCCGGCGGGCTGATCTCGGTCAAGCAGCTCAGTGGTTTCGGTTACATCGCGGCGGGCACCGGTTCGTACCAGAACGAGGTGCTGGTGGCCACGCGTGGCACCGAAACGATGTATGACTGGCTCAGCAATTTCAACATAGGCATGCAGCTGGGACCCGGTGGGCAACTCGTCCATGCCGGCTTCCATGAAGTATGGAAATCGTTCTCCGTGGATGTGGCCAACTTCCTGCGAGGACGCAACCCCACGGTGATCCACTGCGTGGGCCACAGCCTTGGCGGTGCGCTGGCCACGCTCAATGCCGACTACTTCTCCAGTATCGGAGCAGCCGAGGTGAAGCTGTATACCTTCGGTTCGCCACGCGCCGGCGGAGCATTTTTCGCGCGCAGCCTGACTCGCCGGGTCGGCCGACAGAACATGTACCGCGTGCATCATCGCTCCGATCCGGTTCCGAAGATTCCCCTGTTTCCATTCATCCATGTGCCGACTGCGGAGCCGGGGTACCAGCTGACCGCAGGTCCGTCGGGGTTGATCAACACCGATGCGCATTCGATGGAGTTGAGCTATGTCCCCGGTGTTGGCCGGGACAGTTGGCAGGCGCTGGCACGCCGTGGCGTGAGCGGGGAAGACGATATGAATGCCCAGCTTTGGCTGGATCAGGTAAGCGCAGGCGGCGGCGGTATTCTGATGGGTGGTGCATGGGGCCTGATGATGATCGGCAAGGCGCTGAACTGGCTGATGGGCAAGATCGGCACACTGGCGCTCAACGCACTTGGCCTGCAATTTACCATGGGGATGACGGTGCTCGATCAGCTGGCATGGCTGCTCAGCAAAGGGGCCGAGCTGTCCATCGAGGTCTCGTCCTACGTCGGTGCGATCATCACGGCGATCTTCCGTTTTCTCGGCCGTACCGCTACGGCTGGCGCCTCGCTGACGGTGAGCTTCATCCGCTGGGTACTCGGCCTGTTGTTCAAGGCTCTCGTTACAGTCGCGAATCGGGCATTCATGCTGGTGAGCTGAGCCACGGTCCGGCCGGCACCGCTACGCCGCCACGAGACCGAAACAAACAGGGCCGTAATCCATCAGGATCACGGCCCTGTCGTTTTTGCCCGATGCGCGACCTACCAGATCTTCACCCGATCCTTCGGCGCCAGGTACAGCTTCTCGCCCGGCTTCACTTCGAACGCGGGGTACCACGGGTCGAGGTTGCGCACGGTCTGTGCGCGGAAGTCGGCGGGGGCGTGCACGTCGGTGGCGAGGCGCTGGCGCTGGGCGGCGTCGCGGATCTTCGAGCGCCAGGCCTGGCCATAGGCGAGGAAGAAGCGCTGGTCGCCGCTGAGGCCGTCGATCACCGGCGCCGGCTTGCCGCCGAGCGACTTGTGATAGGCCAGGTAGGCGATGGTCAGGCCGGAGACGTCGGCGATGTTTTCGCCCAGCGTCTGTTCGCCGTTGACATGCAGGCCGGGCAGCGCCTCGTACTGGTCGAACTGCTTCGCCAGCTGCTTGCCGGCGGCCCTGAAGTGGGCCAGGTCTTCCGGCGTCCACCAGTTCGCGAGGCGGCCCTCGGCGTCGAATTCGGCGCCCATATTGTCGAAGCTGTGGCTGATCTCGTGGCCGATCACCGAACCGATCGCGCCGTAGTTGGCGGCGGCGTCGGCGTTCGGGTCGAAGAACGGCGGCTGCAGGATCGCGGCGGGGAAGTTCAGCGCGTTCTGCAGCGGCAGGTTCACCGCGTTGACGGTCTGCGGGGTCATCCACCATTCAGCGCGATCGACCGGCCGGCCCAGCTTGGCGCGCTGGTGTTCGTATTCGAACTTTTCGGCGCGGCGCTGGTTGCCGAGTGCGTCGTCGGCGCGGATCTCCAGCGCGGCGTAGTCGCGCCAGGTGTCCGGGTAACCGACGCCGACGCGCACCGTGGCGAGCTTGGCCTTCGCCTTTGCGCGCGTGGCCGGTGTCATCCAGCCCAGCGTGTCGATACGCTCGTCGAACGCGGCGAGCAGGTTCTTCACCAGTTGCTCCACTTCCGCCCTGGACGAAGCCGGGAAGTAATGCTTCACGTAGAGCTGGCCCACGGCGTCGCCGAGGTCGTTGCTGGTGGCGCCCACCGCGCGCTTCCAGCGCGGCCGCTGCTCGGGCGTGCCCTGCAGGGTGCGGCCGTGGAAGTCGAAGCCGAGGTCGGCAAAGGCCTTGGGCAGCAACGGGGCGCTCTGGTCCAGGGTGTGGAAGAGCAGCAGGTCCTTCCAGGCCTGCAGCGGCTCGCTGGCGGTCAGCGCGGACAGGCCGGTGATCGCGGCCGGCTGCCACACGTCGATCTGCGGTTGGCCGTCCAGGCCGGCGGCCTTGAAATACGCAATCCAGTCCAGTCCCGGCGCCTTCTGCGCGAAGTCAGCCATGCGCCACAGGTTGTTCGCCTTGTGCACGTCCTCGCTGTCGAGCAGGCTCGCCTGCGCCCTGGCGATTTTCGTCTCCAGATCGAGGACGGTTTTTGCCTTCGCTTCTGCGTCGGCCATGCCGGCCTGCTTCAGCAACGCGCCGATGTAGGCGAGGTACTTGGCCCGGGTCGCGACCATGTGGGTGTCGTCGGACAGGTAGTAGTCGCGGCTGGGCATGACCAGGCCGCCCTGCAGCAGATAGGCGAGGTTGCGCGAGGGGTCTTCCAGCCCCTGCGTCACGAACAGGCCGAACAGGTTTTCGGTGTGGTAGTTGGTGGCGTTCACCGGATCGACGTCGGCGCGCAGGCGGCTGCCCAGCACGCGCGCCAGCTCGGCGCGCGAGGCGATCGCGTCGATCCGTGCCAGTTCCGGCTTGAGCGGGGCCAGGCCGTGCCGCTCGATCGCCGCGGTGTCCATCCAGGCGGCGTAGTAGTCGGCGATCTTGCGCGCATTGCTGCCGGCGGCCGGGCGGCTGGCGCCGGCGTTGCGGATCAGCTCGGCGGTGTTCTTCTCGGCCTGTTCGAACACCTTGAGGAAGGTGCCGGTGCTGGAGCGGTCGGCGGGAATCTGCGCCGTCTTCAGCCAGCCGCCGTTGGCGTAGCGGAAGAAGTCGTCGCCTGGTTTCACGCCGTGGTCGATTCCGGCCAGGTCGATGCCGGAAGGCTGGCTCGCCGGCGTCGCCGCCCATGCCGCCGGACTGCACAGGATCGCCGCCGTCAGTACCCATCGCATGCGTTGCATGGTCGTTCCTTTGCCTTTGGAAACGTCCACGATAGTCCGCCCCGGCGGCCTTGTGTGCATGACCTATGGACTATCACCCGCGCTCGCCGATGCCCGCGCAATTATTTTTCGATGCGATAGTTGAAGCTGGCGCGGCTGAACTCGGTGGCCTGCTGCGCCTCGAAGTTCCAGCGCTTGCTGAGGCGGTAGCGCAGGGTGATCACTTCGCCCGGCTCGAACAGGCCCACGCCGTAGCTGAGGTACAGCCGCGGCGACAGGAACTTGCCCACGGTGAATGCCGAGCTGCCGCCGAGCGCCTCGTTGCTGGACACGCCGACGTCGTCCACGCCCAGCTTCGAGCCGATGCTCTTGGCCAGCAGGTCGCCGGCGGCCGAGCCGAGCGCTTGCGCTGCCGCGCCCACCATGTCGCCTTCGCCGCCCTTCACCTGCGACAGCGGCTTGCCGGTGACCAGGTAGGACAGCGCGTCGGACTGCTCCATCACCGGGTTGGAGAACACGGTGAGGACCGGCCGCTGCGCGGTGCCGGAGACCAGCAGGCCGACTTCCTGGCCTTCATCGATGGTGGCGTTCGGGTTGAGCTTGCGCACCGCGCGGATGTTCAGGCCCGGGTTGTCGATCGGCGTGCTGGCGAACAGCAGCTGGCCGCGCTGGATCTGCAGGTTCTGGCCGTAGGCGCGATAGGTGCCGTTCACCGCGATCTGGCCCTGGCCCGTGGTGGCGCGGCCGGGGCGTTCGGCCACCGTGAGCACGCCGCTGACGCGGCCGTCCAGACCCATGCCGACGACGTGCGTCTTGCGGCCGAGATCCACCTTGACCAGGGCACGGATCGGCAGCTTGCTGGCGGCCTGCTGCTGCTGTTTCTCATCGACCACCACCACGTCGGGCGAGGCCTGGGTGGCGCCAGCGCCGGGCAATTTTTCGGCATTCACGTCGGCGCTGTCGATGCTGACCGCGCCGCCGATGTCGATGCCGTTGGCGTCCTGTTTCACGGTCAGGTCGGGCGAGATCACCACCCTGGCGGCGGGAATGTCGGCGGCGGTGAACTGGCTGCCCTTGAGCGTGAGGTTGGCCCGGGCGTCCGCACCGAGGCCGGCGTTGCCGTCGATCGCCACGCTGCCCTTGCCCGATTGCACGCTGCCGTGGATCAGGAACTGCCGCGCGTCCGTGGTGCTGACCGTGAGCTGGCCCTGGCTCAGCTTGAGTCCGGCCGACGGTACCTCGGCGGCGAAGCCGCGCACGTTCGCCTGGCCAGTGACCGCGGGTTGCTTCAGCGTGCCGCCGAAGCGGAAGTTGCCGTCGACACCGCCCTTGACGCCGGCCACCTCGCTGCTGAACAGCTCGATGAAGGCGAGGCTGTTCAGGCGCAGGTCGAGCTGGCCGTCCAGGGTCTGCTGCGCGCCGCTCATCGTGACCTGACCGTCGATGCGGCCGCCGGCGTCGAGCCCGCCGTGCACGGCGATGCGCTGGCCGGTCGGCGCAAGGTCGGCGTCCACGCGCAACTGCTCGTAGCGCAGCAGCGGCTCGTCGGCACGGTCGGTGTAACTGATCGTGCCTTGCGCGGAGCTGAGCGAGGCGTTGCCGCTGAGCGCACCGGTGGCGCTGCGGCGGATCTTGCCGCTGCCCTCGATGACGCCATCGGCGCGCATCGGCAGGTCGGCGTTGCCGGTCGCGTTCAGCAGCAGCGCCAGCGGCAGCGCCTGCAGCCGATAGCTGGCATCGAGGTTGCCCGGCTTGTCTTGCCTGGCGGTTACGCATAGCCGCGGGTCGCCGGCCGTCAGGCACAGCTCGGACAGGCTCATCGCGCCGTCGTTGTAGCTCAGTTGCGACGGTTGCTGCAGACGCCAGCCGGGCATGCCCTGCGGTTCGAGGTCGAGAGTGGACAGCGTGCCGTTCCAGGCCGGGCCCTTCAGCGCGCCGTGCAGCGCGAGCCGGCCGGAGAGCTGGCCGCCGCGCGCGTCGAGCGTCAGTCGATGATTGCCCTGGCTGCCCTCGGCCAGCAGATCGAGGTGCTGGAACAGCAGGCCCTGCAGGTACGCGTTGCCGGCCTGCAGGTCGAGTTTGCCGGCCGGATGGCTGATGTCGGGAATGCCCACGATCAGCTGCAGCGTATCCGCCTTCTGCTGCCGCCAGGCCAGCGACTGCCCGTGCAGCTGGCCGTTGATGCTGAGCTGCGGCCGCCGGCCGCGGATGTTGAAATGGCCGTCCAGACGGCCACTCGCATCCGGCAGCCAGTCGCCCAGCGAGGCGATCGCCAGTTGCAGGTCGGCATCGTTGCTGGTGCCGGGGCGGGCATCCAGTTTCACCGTGCTGCCGCCCGAGGCGAGATCGAGCCGGCCGTCGACCACTTCGTCCGGCGACAGGTGCAGCTTGCCGTGGCCGCTGACCGCGCGTTCGCGCAGCTTGCCCGCCAGCCGGTGGATCTCCAGCGTGGCATCCGGGCCGTTCTGCGGCAGGCTGCCGTTGCTGGCGATGTCGAAATCCAGGGCGCCGTTCCAGCCGGCGAACAGCTGGCCGGGGTCGAGTTTGTCGGCGCTCGCTTCGGCCTGCCATGCCAGGTTCGGCTGCAGGGTCAGCGTGCCGTGCGCCTGCAGGCCGCCTTGTGCCTGTTTCAGTGCCAGCGTGTGCAGGGTGATCAGCTGCGCGGTGCCGTCCAGGTTCAGCGCCAGCTTCGCGAGCTTGCCCGGCGGGCCGATGTCGACGTCGCCTTCGGCGTGGTACTTGTCGGCGCTGCCGCTGGCCTTGAGCGCGCCACGGCTGGCCAGCGCCTGGCCGGCCAGGTCCGCCGGCAGCAGCAGGTCGTTCCAGCGGATGTCCAGTGCGGCGCTGAGTGGCTTGGCGGCGAGTTGCACGATGCCGCTGGCCTCCACGCTGCCCTTGATCTGCGGCGAACCCAGCTTGAGCTGCTGCAGGGCCAGCGTGTTGAAGTCATCGCTGAATTGCGCGCGCAGCGGCTGCAGCAGCAGCTGGTAGTCGTTGAGGTCGAGCCGGCCGTCGAGCGTGCCGCCGTGGCGATCGCCATGACCTTGCACGGCCATCGCCAGCGCCTTCAGCGAACTGTCACCGAGCAGCGGTTCCGGGTCGAAGCGCGGTGCGTCGAGCCGGCCGGTCCAGGCGTAGTCGCCGGACTGGACCAGGTCCACCTGCAGTCGGGCGACGGCCGGCGCCGTGAGCCGGAGGTCGAGCTGCGCCCGCTTGCCATCGCTGTGCGCATCGAGGCTGCCGGCGTAGCGGGTGTCGCCGATTTTCCAGGCGAAGGCGGCCTTGCCATTGCCCTGGTAACGCGTACCGATCGCCAGCTTGCCATCGAGGTTGGCGTGGCCGTAGGGCGCCTGCAGCACGAGCCGGCGCAGTTCGATGCCGCGGTCGGTCCAGCTGCCGGCTAGGTCGAGTTGATGGGAGGCGAACAGCGACTGGCCGTCCCGCGTCAGCTTCACCGTGCCCACATGCACGCGGTCGAGGATCAGTTCGATCGGTGGCTGCAGCGAGAAGCCGCCGGAGCGGGAGGTGTCATCCGGTGCGGACTTGGGCAATGCCACCTCGACGCCATCGGCGTCCAGCGCGAGTACATGCAGGCGTCTGGCCAGCAGGGGCCAGAAGCGCAGATCCAGATGCGCCTTCGCCACGCTCGCCACGGTGCCCTTGCCGTCGTCGTAACGGATGCCGGCCAGGTCGAGCGGGCCGAGCAGCCGGCCGTGTGCCTGTTGTACTTGCAGCGCGCCGTGGGTGGCGGACTGGACCCGTGCCAACACAAAGCGCAGGCCGGCGCCGGTGCCGAGCAGCCACCACAGCGCCGCTGCCACGACCAGCAGCAGTGCGGCGAATGCGATGGCGATGCGTTTGAACCACTTCATGCTCTCAGCTTGCTCCGCTTGCCTTCAAACCATGCCCGCAAGAGGCCTTTCCCGATTCGCGATTCCCGGCCCGTCACAGATCCGGTCCGATCACCAGGTGCAACTGGATGCCGTGCGCGCGATCGTCGTGGATCGGCGTGCCCAGGTCGACGCGGATCATGCCCACCGGCGAGCGCCAGCGCAGGCCGAGGCCGGCGCCGATCTTCGGGCGATAGTCGGTGCCGCTGAACGCGTTGCCGGCGTCGACGAAGGCGGCCATGCCCCAGTTGCGCGTGAAGTAGTGTTCGATCTCGCTGCTGGCGACCAGCAGGTTCTTGCCCCCGATCACACGGTCGGTGCTGTTGCGTGGGCCGATCGACTGGTAGCCGTAGCCGCGCACCGAACGGTCGCCGCCGGCGAAGAAGCGCAGTTGCGGCGGCAGCGCGGCGAAGTCGTTGGTCCAGGTCATGCCGGCGCTGCCGCGCAGGATCAGCCGGTTGCGGCTGCGCGTGCCGAACGCGCGGATCCACTTCGCGTCGGCAATCAGTTCGCTGAAGCTGGCGTCGGACAGCAGGCTGCTGGCCGTGCTGCGCGCGGCCACGCTGAGCAGCCAGCCGCGTCGCACGAAATCGGGGTTGTCGGCCTGCTTGCGCGTCAGCGCGGCCTCGCCGAACACCAGCGTGCTTTGCCCGTGTTCGATGCCGGGCGTGTTGTCCGGTTCATTGCCGCGCTTGCCCACGGTGAACGTGCCGGACAGCGCATGCACGCCCAGGGTGCGGGTCCAGCCGTGCCACTGGCGGGTCTCGTTGCCGACCAGTTCCAGCGTGCGCGATTGCGAGGTGGCGGTATTCGCGTCGCGGAAGTTCGCGCCGACGTTGTAGCTGCGCTGGTTGTCGCCGGGCAGCGGGATCGAGTACAGCGTGGACAGCGTCTTCAGCTTCTGCGCCACCACCAGTTCGTTCTTCCACTTGTGCCCGCGCCGGTTGACCCAGCGCCGCTCCATCCCGCCGCGCACGCCGAAGCCGGTGTCGGTGCCGATGAACGGGCCGCCGGTGTAGATCGTGCGCCTGGCCGGCGCCAGCTGCACGGTGACGTCGACCACGCCGTTCTTCGCCGCGTCCACGTCCGGCAGCACGTTGACCACCGCGAAATAGTCCGCGCCGTTCAGCGCCTGCTGCAGTTCCAGCAGCTGGTTCTGCGAAAAGTAGTCGCCGGACTTGAACGGCACGTAGCGGTCGAGGAAGCCTTCCTTGAACTGCGAGCCGTCGAAGTGCACCTTGCCGTAGCGGTAACGCGGGCCGGCCTGCCACGCCAGCTTGATCGCCGCGCTGTGGTTGGCGCGGGTGACTTCGACCCGGTGGGTGAGCAGGCGGGCGTCGAGGAAGCCGTTGGCGGTGAGCTGCGCGCTGAGCGCGTCGCGCGCCGCATCGTAGGCGCCGTGGTTCAGCGGCTTGTCCTTGAGTCGTTCGATCGCGCGTTTCGCGCGGCGCAGCGGGGCGAGCTGCGCTGCCTCCTTGTCCAGTTGCACGTCGACGGCGGTGACCTTGACCGGTTCGCCCGGTTGCACGTGCAGGGTCACCCGCCAGTCCTTGCCGATTTGCTGCAGGTCGCCGCTGACGGTGGCGTCGTAGTAGCCGTACGGCTCCAGCGCGGACTTCACCTGGCCGGGAGCGCGCTCGTACAGGCGCCGCACCTGCGCATCGCTGACTTCGCGGGTCGCGTATTGCGACAACTCCACGCCGGCGATCGCCGCCGCCTTGAGCGGATCCTCGACGCCATCCACCGTCAGCTGCACGCCGGCCCGGGCCTGTGTCGACAACAGCACCAGCGGCAGTAGCAGCAGACTCAGGCGTCGGGGGATTCGGCGCATGCGTGGGGGTTCCGTCCTTGCGGGGAGCTTCACGGGGTGAGGGCAGCTTACCCAACTGGATGTTGGCTGGGTATGAATGGCGCTCACTGCTTCGGCGGCAGAGCCAAAGCGTCAGGCCTGATTTGCCGGTGCGGCTGACGCCGCACCGGCAGGCCGCATCAACCGGCCTTGTCGCCCGCCCTGTGCGCGATCCACGCGCCGATGACCGCCGAGACGTACGGGATCGACTGCGCGGCGAGGATGAACATCCACAAGGTGCCTTCGATGTAGCGCGTGCCGTAGCCCAGCGCCATGCCGACGATGCACAAACCCAGCGCAATCGCCATCAGCAGCTCCTCGCGCACCGGTGCGAACGCGGCGAAGTTGCTGCCACCCAGGCGCCGGCTCTTGGCGGTGACCACGAACGAGGTCTTCTCTCGAGTGAGTCCGTGCAGGATGCCGCGCGCGATCGCGTGCGACAGGCCCATGCTGGCCAGCGAGGCCATCAAGGTGTCGTACCAGCCGCACGGCACGCGGGCGCGGTACAGCACGATGCCGAAGATCGCCTTGGCGAAGAAGAAGCCGATCACCGGGATCAGGAACAGCTGCATCGGCAGGCTGAAATACTGCGGGTAGGCGACCATGCCGGCGGTCCAGAACAGCGCCATCAGGGTGAAGATCAGGTGCAGCGCGTCGGCGAACCAGCTGAACCAGCCGGTGAGGAAGTGGAAGCGCTGGCCGGCGCTGAGCGGGCCGCGCTCGGTCATCCAGCTCCAGCGCCCCTTGAGGATCTGCATCGCGCCGAACGCCCAGCGGTAGCGCTGGCTCTTGTACGCCTTGAAGTCGGCCGGGGTCAGGCCCTTGCCCATCAGTTCGTCGACGTAGACCAGTTCGTAGCCGGCGTGCATCAGGCGCAGGCCCAGCTCGGCGTCCTCGCAGATCGTCCATTCGGACCAGCCGCCGGTGCCTTCCAGCGCACTGCGCCGGACCATCGTCATGGTGCCGTGCTGGATGATCGCGTTGCGCTCGTTGCGATGGTGCATGCCGATGCGGAAAAAGCCGTCGTATTCCCACGCGGTCATCCGGCGGAACGCGTTGTGCTCGAACTCGCGGTGCGCCTGCGGGCACTGCACCACGGCCACCTTCGGGTCGTGGAAGTAGCCGGTCAGCGTGGCCAGCCAGTCGGCACGCACTTCGTAGTCGGCATCGATCACCGCCACCACGTCGGCCTGCGGGTCGGTTTCCTTCAGGCCGAAGTTCAGCGCGCCGGCCTTGAAGCCCGGCCACGGTGCCAGGTGGAAGAAGCGGAAGCGCTTGCCCAGTTTCTCGCAGTATTCCTGCACCGGCTGCCACACCGCCGGGTCCTTGGTGTTGTTGTCGATCACCAGCACTTCGAAGTTCGCGTAGTCCAGCGCGGCCAGCGAATCGAGCGTGACGATCACCATCTCCGGCGGCTCGTTGTAGCAGGCCAGGTGGATGGACACGAACGGCTGCTTCTCGGGCGGATCGGGTTTCAGCATGCCGGCATGGCGGATCCACTCGCGCCGCCACAGCACCTCGGTGAACTCGAAGCCGTTGATCAGCAGGATCGCCAGGATCGCGATCTGCGCCGGGAACAGCAGCGTGAGCATGGTCCAGTCGACCCAGCTCAGGTAGAAGTTGAACGGCAGCGTGGCCGACCAGGTGATCAGCCCGCAGGCAAGCTGGATCAGCATGCAGAAGAACAGCCGGCCCATCAGCTTGAAGCGGCTGAAGCGACGGGCGAAGAAGATCATCGGGAACAAGGCCAGCAGGCTCGCCGCCAGCGCCTTCCAGGGCCATGCGGTGTCTTCGGTGACCGGGCCGGTCAGCGGGAATTTCAGCTGGCGGTCGGCGTTGAACATGCCCCAGTACGCGCCGGTGCGGCCCTCGCCCAGAGCTTCCTTCCATGGCTGGTCGAACGCTTCGAGCAGGAAATAATCGATGTGCTGAGCCTTGGCCGCGTTCATCCAGTCGCGAATGAAGATCGCCTCGTTGGAGACCGAGGGATCCGCGTACTCGTGGCGGTCGCCGTTCGATGGCCAGCCGATCTCGCCGACCACGACGGGCTTGTCCGGATAGCGCTGGCGGATCTGCTGGTAGGCGCCCAGCGCGGCGGGAACGGCGTCCTTGCGCGCGATGCCGTTCCAGAACGGGAACAGGTGGATGGTGATGAAATCCACGTGCTGGGCCAGTTCGGGATACTTCAGCCAGATGTAGTCCGGCTCGGCGATCGATACCGGCTGGTGCACGGCGGCGCGCACCCGATCCAGGTAAAGCATCATCTGTTCGGGGGTGAGGTCGTTGCGGAACAGCACCTCGTTGCCCACGATGACGCGGGTGATGGTGTCGGGGTAGGCGCGCGCCTTGGCGATCAGCAGCTCGATCTCGCGCTCGTTGTTGTCCAGGCGCTTGTCGATCTCGGCGCCGGCCATCACCTTCAGGCCTTCCTTCTGCGCCAGCCCGTACAACTGCGGGTTCTGCTGCATCGTATAGGTGCGCACCCGGTCGCTGTACCGGTGCAGCAGCTTCAGGTCGGCGGCGATGTCGTCGCTACTGGGATAATCCTGCTTGAACGGGCTCTGGTAGCGCTGGAATACCGACAGCGAGAAACCGCCGATCTTGCCGTGCCAGTCGTCCGGGCCATGCGGCAGGTTGCCGTACCACCACAGCCCGATGTTCATCGCGGCTACGATCAGGGCGAGCATGATCGCCGTGAGCAGCGGGTACCGGCTGTTGTGGTTTGCTGCGGTGGCGCTCAAAAAAATCCCCGGAGGAAGCCTGCGCAACAGGCGGTAAAGCCCGAGGAGCTTAACCAATCCATGGCATCAGGCTCAATAAAGATCGTCGGGTGCGGTCAGCGCAAGGTCAGCCGGGGCGGGAGTTTTCGGGCGGCAGGGCCCGCGGGCTACGGCAGCGGGAGCGGCGAGCCGTAGTCCGATGCTGACAAGGCTCCGCCCGGCCCGGCATCCGACTGTTGCAAAGCCGTGAAGGTCCGCTGTTCGACGAACTGTCGGTCGCTGGGACGCATCCGCCGGGCAGTCGGCAGGCCTTTTAGGCTAGAGTCGTGCTGGTTGCCCGCGCCGAATCGACGGCGTCAGCGGTAGCCGCTCGGTCTCGGGGGCAGAGCGTTTCCTGTTTGGGGTCACTTTTGCGACAGCTTACCTGGCGGTTCCTGCTACTCACTTTCGTTTTTCTCACATTGAGCCGGTTTGGTCTTTGCCTGTGGCTATGGCCGCGGGTGCAGCCGACGGACGGTCTGTGGCCGGTTCTTTTCGGCGGCTGGCGCATCGACCTGTGCCTGCTGGCTATGGTCTGCGCATGGCCGGCCCTGTTGTCGCCGTGGCTGGGTCACCGGCGCTGGCCCACACGCATCACGGCCTGGTGGTATCGGTTGTGGTGGCTGCTGTTCGTGCTGCTGGAGGTGTCCACGCCGCAGTTCATCCTTGAATACGACACCCGCCCGAATCGCCTGTACGTCGAGTACCTCGACAGTCCGCACGAGGTGTCGGCGATGCTGTGGCATGGCTACAAGGGCGTGCTGCTGGTCGCGCTGGTCGCGCTGGTGCTGCTGGGCTGGCTCGGTTTCCGGTGGCTGCGCACGCACATGGTCGATGCGCGGATGAAGTTCTGGCTGCGGCCGCTGGTGACGGCGGCGGCGTTCGTGGTGTTGTTTCTGGCTGCGCGCGGCACGCTCGATCATCGGCCGCTGAACGCTTCGGTAGTGGCATTCAGCGACGACAGCATGGTGAACTCGCTGCCGCTGAACTCGCTCTACAACGTGATCAACGCGATCCGCGGCATGAGCAACGAGCGTTCGGCAGCGACGGTCTACGGCCCGATGCCGGAGCCGGAGATGCAACGCCTCGTGCGCCAGGCGGCCGGACTGGATGGGCCGATGCAGGACCCGCGATACCCCAGCATGCATCAGCAGCAGGCCGCGGCGAAACCGGCGAAGCCGCTGAACCTGGTGATCATCCTGGAGGAGAGCCTGGGCGCGCAGTACATCGGCACGCTGGGCGGGGAAAAGCTTTCGCCGCAGTTCGATGCGCTGGCGAACGAGGGCTGGCTGCTGGCGCGGACCTATGCCACCGGCACGCGCTCGGTGCGCGGGCTGGAGGCGGTCAATACCGGCTTTCTGCCGACCCCGGCCGAGGCGGTGCTGAAATTGCCGCGCAGCCAGCACGGCTTCTTCACCCTGGCCGGCCTGCTGGGCGAATTCGGCTACCGCTCGCGCTTCATCTACGGCGGCGAGGCGCACTTCGACAACATGAAGTCGTTCTTCCTGGGCAATGGCTTCGACGAGGTGGTCGATCAGCCGAAGTTCGAGGTGAAGCCGACCTTCGTCGGTTCGTGGGGTGCTTCCGACGAGGACATGTTCAACGAGTTGCACCACCGGCTGATGAAGGATGGCGACACGCGCCAGTTCACGCTGGCCTTCAGCGTCTCCAACCACACGCCGTGGGAATATCCCGCCGGGCGCATCCGGGCCAGCGCACCGGCGGCCAGCGTGCAGAACACCGTGCGTTACGCCGACTGGGCGATCGGCCAGTTCTTCGCCCGCGCGAAGCAGTCGCCTTACTGGGAACACACGGTGTTCCTGGTCGTGGCCGACCACGATTCGCGCGTGTTCGGCGCCAGCCTGGTGCCGGTGCGGCACTTCCACATTCCGGCGCTGATCCTCGGTGCCGGCGTGCCGGTGCAGCGGGACGAACACATCGTCAGCCAGATCGATCTGGCACCGACGCTGCTGTCGCTGATCGGCATCAGCAGCGTGCACCCGATGCTGGGCGCCGACCTCACCGTGCACTATCCCGACCGCGCCATCATGCAGTACGGCGACAACTACGGTTATCTCAAGCACGACCAGTTGCTGGTGCTGCAGCCGGGACAGCCTGCCGAGCAGTTCCAGTATCAGGTGGACGGCGAAACGCTCACGCCGGTGCCGGTGGATCCCGCCCTGGACAGGCTGGCGCTGGCTCATGCGCTGTGGCCGAGCTGGGCGTACTTCAACCAGCGCTACGTGCTGCCGCCCAGGACCATGCAGCCTGCGCCAGCGCCGGCCGCGAGCGTGCCCGGGTTGGCGGAACCGGTGCCATGTTGCGTGACACGACAGCTGTAAACGAAGAAACCCGGCGTGATGCCGGGTTTCTTCGTGGCGTTGCCGGCGGCGCTCAACGCAGCAGCGAGCGCAGCATCCACGCCGTCTTCTCGTGTTCCTTCAGGCGCCCGGTGACCATGTCGGCGGTACCGTCGTCGCCGGCCGCATTGGCGGCCTTCAGCACGTCGCGGGCGGTGGCGGCGGCGACCTCGTGGCCTTCGACCAACTGGCCCACCATCTCCTTCCACTCCGGCACGCCGGGCTCTTCCTTGATCGAGCTGAGCTTGGCGAACTGGCTGTAGGAGCCGGGGGCGAACACGTCCAGGGTGCGGATGCGCTCGGCGACCTCGTCGGCGGCCAACCACAGTTCGTTGTACTGGGTCTCGAACATGGTGTGCAGGCTGTTGAACTGCGGGCCGGTGACGTTCCAGTGGAAGCTGTGGGTCTTCAGGTACAGCGAATAGGTGTCGGCCAGCAGCTTGGACAGGTGCTTGGCGACCTGCTCGCGATCTTTCTTGGCGATACCGATGGAAATGGCCATGTGCTGCTCCTTCCTGTGATGGGTTGACGGCATGGGCAAACAGTAGCGGGTCGGTCGGTGGCGGTGAAATGAATCCTTCCGATGCAGCCGATAGCCGGGGACTATCAGGTCAGCGGGTCGCCAGCGGCTATCATGTGCGGTCCGATGAATGATGCCCACCCGCCCGCTACCGATCCCGCCGCCGATCCCGGCCTGCGCAAGCTGCGCCTGCAACTGGATGCGGTGTCCAGCCGCGACTTCGGTCGCCTGCTGGGTCGCTGGCGTGCGTTGTCGCGCCGGCCGGACGAGAACAAGTTGGGGGCGCTGGTGACGGATATCGAGCGCTCCGCGGCCAAACGCCGCGCCCGGGTGGCCGCCAAGCCGCCGATCCGGCTGGACGAATCGCTGCCGATCAGCGCGCGCGGCGAGGACATCGTCAAGCTGATCCGCGAGCACCAGGTGGTGGTGATCGCCGGCGAGACCGGTTCGGGCAAGACCACCCAACTGCCCAAGCTGTGCCTGGCCGCCGGCCGCGGCGAGGCCGGCATGATCGGCTGCACCCAACCGCGCCGGCTGGCCGCGCGCTCGGTGGCGCGCCGCGTGGCGGAGGAACTGGGCACGCCGCTGGGCGAGGTCGTGGGCTTCCAGGTGCGCTTCAACGACCAGGTGTCCGAGCGCAGCCTGATCAAGTTCATGACCGACGGCATCCTGCTCGCCGAGACCCAGGGCGACCCGTGGCTCTCTGCATACGACACCATCATCATCGACGAGGCGCACGAGCGCAGCCTCAACATCGACTTCCTGCTCGGCTACCTCAAGCGGCTGGCGGTGAAGCGGCCGGAGCTGAAGATCATCGTCACCTCGGCGACGATCGATACGGCGCGCTTCGCCGAACACTTCGATGGCGCGCCGGTGGTCGAGGTGGAGGGGCGCGCGTACCCGGTCGAGTTGCGCTGGCGCTCGCTGGACGAGATCGCCGCGCGACAGGGTCGCGGCAAGGACATGCAGCAAGGCAGCGCCGAACACATCGCCGCGGCGCTCGACGAAATCACCCACGACGATCCGCGCGGCGACGTGCTGATCTTCCTGCCCGGCGAGCGCGAGATCCGCGACGCGCACCAGTTGCTGTCGCGCCGGCAATACCGCGAGACCGAAATCATGCCGCTGTACGCGCGGCTTTCCGCCGGCGACCAGGATCGCGTGTTCAAACCCGGCGTGAAACGCCGCGTGGTGCTGGCCACCAACGTGGCCGAGACTTCGCTGACCGTGCCGCGGATCCGCTACGTGATCGACACCGGCACCGCGCGGGTCAAGCGTTACAGCCAACGCAGCCAGCTCGAGCGGTTACACGTGGAGCCGGTGTCGCAGGCCGCCGCCGACCAGCGCAAGGGCCGCTGCGGCCGCGTGGGGCCGGGCGTCTGCTATCGCCTTTACGACGAGGCCGATTTTTCCGGCCGCGCCGCGTTTACCGACCCGGAACTGCTGCGCTCGTCGCTGGCGAACGTGATCCTGCGCATGCTGGCGCTGCAGCTCGGCGAGGTGGACGAGTTTCCGTTCCTGGAGGCGCCCGACCCGCGCGTGGTCGCCGACGGCTTCCGCCGGCTCACCGAAATTTCCGCGATCGACGACGCGCGCAAGCTCACCGCGGTCGGCCGCACCCTGGCGCGGCTGCCGATCGACGTGCAGCTGGCACGCATGCTGGTGGAAGGCGAGAAGCTGCATGCCTTGCGCGAGCTGCTCACCATCGTGTCCTTCCTCAGCATCCAGGATCCGCGCGAGCGTCCGGGCGACGCACGCCAGCAGGCCGACGCCGCGCACGCCGTGTTCGCCGACCCGAAGTCCGACTTCGTCGGCGTGCTGAACCTGTGGCGCGCCTATCACGACGCCCACGAGGAGCTGACCCAGTCGAAGCTGCGCGACTGGTGCTCGCGGCATTTCCTCAGCTTCATGCGCATGCGCGAATGGCGCGAACTGCATCGGCAGTTGTTGCTGGTGGTGCAGGAGCTGGGGTGGAAGCTGGATGCTTCGTCCGCCACCGGGAGCGAAGTGCAGCCTGCAGGCTCTGCTCCTCCCCCTGCGCGCAGGGGGAGGTTGGGAGGGGGTGAAGCTCTTCGCGCTGTTGCAAAAAGTCAAAAGCGAACCCCACCCCAGCCCTCCGCTGCGACCGAAGGAAGTCCCTTTGGGGCGAGCAGGGGAGGAAGCGAGAGCGATGCCGATCGGCTGTACGAATCCGTCCATCGCAGCCTGCTCGCCGGCCTGCCCACCCAGGTCGGCCGCAAGGACGAGAAGGGCGTTTACCAGAGCACGCGCGAACGCAAGTTCCAGGTATTTCCCGGTTCGGCGCTGGCGAAGGTGCCGCCGAACTGGATCTTCTCCGCGCAGATCCTCGACGTCGGCGGGCGCGTGTGGGGCATGGCGAATGCGCGCGTCGAGCCGCTGTGGATCGAGCAGCAGGCCGCGCACCTGCTGCGCACGAGTTGCCGCGACGCGCACTGGTCGAGAAAGCGCGGCTGCGTGGTGGCGTACGAGCAGGTCGGCCTGTTCGGCCTGGTGCTGGTGGAGAAGCGGCCGGTCACCTTCCAGCAGCAGGACCCCGCGCTGGCCCACGCGATCTTCCTCCGCGAAGCGCTGGTGCGCGGCGATATCGACAGCAAGACGGATTTCGTGCGCGCGAATCAGCGCGTGCTGGAGGAAGCGCTCGGCATCGAGGCTAAACAGCGTCGCGAGGGTCTGATCCGTCACGAGGACGATCTGGTCGCCTTCTTCGAGAGCAAGCTACCCGAAGAGATCGCCAGCAGCCGCGCGCTGGATGCGTGGTACCGCAAGGCGCGCCCCGCCGACCAGGCCGCGCTGCGCTGGTCGCTGGATGACGTGATGGTCGGTGGCGCGGGGCTGGATGCGAAGGCGTTTCCCGCAGCGCTGGACATGGATGTCCGAGTGCCGCGAGCGCAGGACGCGCAAGAGCGGCCGCTGGAGATACCGCCACAACACTACAAGCTCGAATACCGCTTCGTCCCTGGCGACGAAGCCGATGGCGTCACCCTGCACCTGCCGCTGGCAATGTTGAACGCGCTGCCGCCGGCCCGCTGCGAATGGCTGGTGCCCGGCCTGCTCGCCGACAAGGTGGCCGAACTGATCCGCGGCCTGCCGAAAGCGCTGCGCCGCAACTTCGTGCCCGCGCCGGATTTCGCGCGCGCCTTCGTCGAAGCCGAGGTAGCGCGCGACGAGCCGTTGGCGAAGGTGCTGGCCACGTTCCTGAAGCGCACCACCGGCGTCGACATAGCCGCGGGCGAATTCGCCGCCGTCGAACTGCCGCCGCACTTCCTGATGCGCTACCGCCTGCACGACGAGCGCGGCAAGACGCTGGCCAGCGGTCGCGACCTGGCCGCATTGCGCGGGCAGTGGGAAGGCCAGGCGCGCGAGGCGTTCTCGCGCAAGACCGATATCGAGCTGACCCGCGAAGACGTGACCAGCTGGGATTTCGAGGAGGTTCCCGCGCAGGTGCGATCCGACGGCGGCCTCGCCGCGTTCCCGGCGCTGGTCGACCTGGGCGAGGCGGTGGCGCTGCGCGTGTTCGAGCGCAGCGACGAGGCGCGCGCGGCACACCGGCAAGGCGTGGTGCGGCTGCTGCGCAACGCGCTGGCCAGTGACGCCAAGCAGGCGCGTCGGCGTCTGCCGATCGGCAATGCGCTGGCCTTGAAGTACGCGCCGCTTGGCGGCGTGGACGGACTGCGCGAGGACCTGCTCGAAGGCGGCTTCGGCGACCTGCTCGAACAGCACGAGCTGGACGTGCGCACCGCCGCTGCGTTCGAGAAGCTGCGCACACAGTTTTCGCGCGAGCTATTCGGCGCCGGTGTCGAACGGCTGAAACTGGCCGAACCCGTGATCGAGGCGCAGGCCGAGCTGAAACCGTGGCTGCAGCCGCCGCTGTTGGGCTTCGCCCGTGCCAGTTACGACGACCTGCGCGAACAGCTCGACGCGCTGCTCACGCCCGGCTTCCTGCGCGAATTGCCGCCGGCGCGGCTGGCGCACTACCCGCGTTACCTCAAGGCGATGCGCCTGCGCGCCGAACGCCTGCGCCAGGATCCGGCGAAAGACCAGCAGCGCATGCTGCAGGTGATGCCGTACTGGCGCGCGTACCTGCAGCACCGCGCTGCCGGTGCCGATGCGACAGGCCTGGCCGAGCTGCGCTGGTTGATCGAGGAGTGGCGTGTATCGCTGTTCGCGCAGGAACTGAAGACCGCCGAACCGGTCTCGGCAAAGCGGTTGGCGAAGGCATTGGCGGCGCTGGGCTGAATCTTCCGGTCAACGCACGCGTTTGACGTGGGCAGAATCGTTGCAGCCGTCCACGTACATCAGCCAGTTGCCGAGCATCGACGGCTTGACCTTGACCGCGGGGTTGTCCGAGCTCATGCAGGAGGGCGTGTCCGTGCCGACCTGCTCCCACATCTGGCCGTTGTCCAGCATGAACTGGCTATGGCCATGCCAGCCGTCGAAGTGGCCGGCGATATGCGCGTTGATCTTGCTGCGCTTTTGCGTCTCCGAATAGAACGCCGGCTTGCCGCTGGCGTCGACCATCTTGGTGACGGGCTTGTCGTGCTTGCGCAACCAGTCGTCGAGGTTCTGCAGTTCCTGCGTCGACAGCTTGTCCAGTCCGGCCGCCTTGAATTCGGCGCTGCTCATGCGTTGCTGCAGGTCGGCCTGCTGCGCCTGCACGGACAGGCAGCACAGCGGCAGCGCCAGCAGCAGCGACCGGATCAGGTGACGCGGGCGGGTCGACATGGGTGCATCCTCCGGGCAGGGAACAGGCGGAACGATTCTGCGCGATAAACCGCTCCCCGGCCAGACATCGCGGTGGCCGTGGCTGTTGGTTCAACCGCACAGCAGCCGGCGTCTCCGATGCATCCCGGGCTCAGTTCGCCGGCTCGACCCGCGCGCTGGTGTTGTAACCCTCGATCTTGAGTATCCAGCCGCCGAGCGCGCCGGGCTTCACGGTCGCCACGGGGCTGTCGACAGGCCTGGTCGCGGTCAGCGAACTGTCGTCGCTGACCCGCCATTTCTGGCCGTTCTGCAGAGTGAGGATGCTGCCCGGTCGCCAGCCGTTGAAGCTGCCGGCAAGCGGACTGATGACGGTGTGGTTGGCTTTTTTGCCGGCGGTATCCGGTGTGTGCCCGAACCAGCCATTGCTGCGGCTGGGTCGCTTGTCCGCTGCCACGTTAGCGGAGGCCGCCTCGGACGCGGGCACCGCCGCCGCCAGTTCCGTCGCATGCTTCGCCAGCCATTGCTGCAGGTGCTGCAGCTCGGCCGGGTTCAGCTTGTCCAGCCCGGCTTGCCTGAAATCCGCGGTTCCCATCTGTTGTTGCAGCACGATGGCTTGCTGGGCATGCAGCGACGTGCAGCCCAGCGACAGGGCCAGCAGGAATGGCAACAGCAGGAGCGGGCGTGGTTTCATGATGCGAATCCGTAGGGCGGCGTGCCGCGGGTGAACGCCGATTCTGCGCGGTAAGCTGGCCGTGCGCCAGGCATTGGCGGAACATGCCAGCCAGCCCAGTCGCGGCGAGCGCAATGCCTGCGGTGCCGCGGGCCGGTGAGGAAGATCGTTTCATGGTTCAAGCTGTTTCCATCGCCACTCCTGGCCTGCAGTCATGGCGCGACCGCGCCGGCACGCTGCCGCCGGTACTGGCCGACGCGCTGGATGCCTGCGCCACCCGTGCGGTGGATCAGGCCGAGTGCGCCGATGTGCTGGACCTGCTCGGCATGCTCGGCTGCGACGCGCGGACCCAGGCGGCGGCGGTGTGGTTCGAGCTGGCCCGGGTCGACCCGGCATGGTGGGCGGAGCGGCGCGCGAAGTTGCCGGCCGAGCTGCAGCGGCTGGTGGACGGCCAGCAGGCGGCCGAGCAGGTATGGGCGCTGCATGCGCAGCGGCCGCCGCAGGGTGCGGCGGAGGGCCTGCGCCGGTTGTTGCTGGCGATCGTGCGCGACCTGCGCGTGGTGTTCGTGCTGCTGGCGCGGCAGCTGGCGCGGATGCGCGCGGCGGCGACCGCGCCGGAGGCCGAACGCCAGGCGCTGGCACGGTTGACCCGCGACATCCATGCCCCGCTGGCGAACCGGCTCGGCATCTGGCAGTTGAAGTGGGAGCTGGAAGACCTGGCGTTCCGCTACCTGCAGCCGGAAACCTACCGCCGCATCGCGAACCTGCTCGACGAGCGGCGCACCGATCGCGAGGCGTTCATCCGCGACTCGCTGGACGAACTGCAGCGCGCGCTGGAAGCGGCCGGCATCCATGCCGAGCTGGCCGGCAGGCCGAAGCACATCTATTCGATCTGGAAGAAGATGCAGCGCAAGTCGCTGGATTTCTCCGACCTGTACGACATCCGCGCGGTGCGCGTGCTGGTCGACAACATCACCGACTGCTACGCCGCGCTGGGCGTGGTGCATTCGCTGTGGCCGCACCTGCCGGGCGAGTTCGACGATTACATCGCGCGGCCCAAGGCGAACGGCTACCAGTCGTTGCACACCGCGGTGCTGGGGCCGGCCGGCAAGACCCTGGAAGTGCAGATCCGCACCCACGAGATGCACCGCGCCAACGAACTGGGCGTGGCCGCGCACTGGCGCTACAAGGAAGGCGGCAGCAGCGACGCCGAGTTCGAGGCGAAGATCGCCTGGATGCGCAAGCTGCTGGATACGCGCAGCGAGGACGACAGCACGCTGGCCGCCGAGCTGCAGACCGAGCTGCTGGAAGACCGCGTCTACCTGCTGACCCCGAAAGGCGAGGTGTTCGACCTGGCGCGCGGCGCCACCGTGCTGGACTTCGCCTACCTGGTGCACACCGAGGTGGGCCACCGTTGCCGCGGGGCCAAGGTCAACGGCCGCATCGTGCCGCTGACGTTCCAGCCGCAAAGTGGCGACCGGGTGGAGATCCTCACCGCGAAGGTGGCCGAGCCCAGCCGCGACTGGCTGTCGCCGCACCACGGCTACCTCAACACCGCGCGGGCGAAAGACAAGGTGCGCGCGTGGTTCCGCCGGATCGCCCACGACGCGAACCTCGCGGTCGGCCGCGGCATGTTCGAGCGCGAGCTGAAGCGGCTCGCTCTGTCGAACGCGGACGTGGGCAAGCTGCCGGCGCACTTCCACCTGAAGAACCAGGACGAGCTGCTGATCGCGCTGGCGCTGGGCGAGATCACTCCCGGCCAGATCGCCCGCGTGCTGCAGGAAGCGGCGCAGCCGCCGGAACCGGAGGTCACCCAGTCGAGCGCGCCGGTGGCCTCGCGCCACGCCACGCTCGACCACAGTGCGCTCAGCATCGAAGGCATCGGCAACCTGCTGACCACGCTGGCGCGTTGCTGCCAGCCGCTGCCCGGCGACCCGGTGCGCGGTTTCATCACCAAGGGCCGCGGCGTTTCGGTGCATCGCGCCGACTGCGGCAGCCTGGCGCGGCTGGCGCGGCGCGACCCGGACCGGGTGATCGAGGTGAGCTGGGGCAGCGCCGCCGCGCAGGCCTACGAGGTCGACATCGAGCTGCGCGGCTACGACCGCAAGGGTCTGCAGAAGGACGTCACCAGCGTCGTCAGCAACGCCGGCACCCACATCATCGCCTCGTCCAGCCGGTTGTTCGTGCATACCGGCGAGGTGGAAATGCGCTTCACCCTGCGCGTGCGCGATTTCGAGCAGCTGTCGACCCTGCTCGGCAAGCTGCTGGCATTGCCGAACGTGATCGACGCGCGCCGGGTCGGCGTCGGCTGAATGACCGCGCAATGTCCGCCAGCGGGCGGAACGGCGGCTGGCGGGCCGATGTTAAGCTGCACCAACAGTCTTTACAGCCACGGATCATGAGCGGAAGCCGAGACCAGCACGACGAACATCCACCGATTCGCACCGAGCCCACCCTGGGTGACTTCGACCGGTTGGATGCTCCGCGCGCGCCGAGCATGGACGGCCTGCCGCAGGTATCGGTCGAACCGCGCCGCTCGCATGCCAAGGCGACCGGGTCGCGGCGGCACAAGCATCGCCGCGGCAGGGGCGCCCTGCTGTTGCTGCTGCTGGCGCTCGCGGCGGTCGGCATGCTGTGGCTCAACCAGAACCGCCTGCGCGGGATGCTGCCGCGTACCGACTTCAACACGGTGCTGGTGCAGGCGCAGCAGGCCTTGCAGGATGGCCGTCTGGACGGCCAGGACGGCACCAGTGCGCGCGAGCTGTTCCAGGCCGCCGCGGCGCTGGAGCCGGACAACGACCGCGCCCGCGAGGGTCTGCGCCAGGTTGGCCAGGCCATGCTGGCGCAGGCCGATGCCGCGCTGCAGGCCGGCCAGCTGGGCCAGGCCGCGCAGCAGGCGGCGGTGGCCCGCGAACTGCTCGGCGGCGGCACCGACATCGACCGGCTCGATCGCGCGATCGCCAGCGCCCGCGGGGCGCAGGTGCACACGGTGGACCTGGTCGACCAGGCGCAGCAGGCGCTGGCCGCCGGCAAGCTGGACGGCCCCGAGGGCGCCGGTGCGTTGTACCAGCGCGTGCTGCGCGCCGATCCCGACAATGCCGTGGCGGCACACGGGCTCGACCAGGTCGGCTATGCGCTGGCGGTGCAGGCGCGCACGGCGCTGGATGCGAAGGACGGCACGACGGCCGATGCGCGCATCGAGCAACTGGCCGCGCTGCAGCCGAACAACGGTGCGCTGCCGGCACTGCGCGCGCTGCAGGCGCAGACGCGCAAGCAGGACAACAGCGCGCTGGAGGCGGTGCTCAACGCCGGCCAGGATGCGTTGCGCGCCGGCCGCATCGACGGCAGCGGCGACGACACCGCGCTGGCCCGCTTCCAGGCCGCGCTCAAGCTCGATCCGGACAACGCGCAGGCCCGCGCCGGCCTCGGCAAGGTGGCGCAGGCGCTGACCGTGCAGGCGAATGCCGCGCTCGACGACGGCGACAAGCAGCAGGCGGCCAAGCTGCTCGACCGGGCGGCGGAACTGGCGCCGAAATCGGCCGACCTCGCCGCGGCGCGTGCGCGCCTGGACAAGGTGTCGGTGACGCCGGCCGCACCCGCCGCACCCGCACCCGCGGCCGCGGAGCGGGAGCCGGAGCCGTCGGCTCCCGTCGTGTCGCCCCAGCAGAGTGCGGAAGTGGCGCGACTGGTGCAGCGTGCGCAGGTGGCCACGAGCAACGGCGACATCATGATGCCGCCCGGTGGCAGCGCGTACGACCTGTACCGCAGCGCGCTGGCGATCGACGGCAACAACGAAGCGGCTCTGCACGGCCTGCAGACCTTGCCCAGGCAGGTCATACAGCAATTCAACCAGGCGCTCGCCGCCGGCAACCTGGGCAAGGCCGGCGACATGCTGGCGAACCTGGCCGAGCTGGCGCCGGGCGATGCCGTGCAGGACGCATTGAGCAACCGCCTGGCCAGCGCATGGCTCGACCAGGCCGAGCAGCAGCTGGCGCGCGGCGACCGCATCGGCGCCAGCCAGTCGCTGGAGCGCGCGCGCAAGCTGTCCCCTTCCAACCCGCGCGTGCTGGATCTCGGCGCCCGCCTGCAGGGTGGCGGGTGAGCGCGGCATGACGGTACTGGTGTTCGGGGGCAGCAGCCAGATCGGCCATTTCCTGTTGCCGCGCCTGCTCGCCAGCGGCGAGCCGGTGCTGGCCTTGAGCCGGCAGCCGCGACCGGCGCAAGCCGGCGTGGAATGGCTGCAGGGAACCTTGCCCGACCGCGTGCCGGCGCTGCCGCCGCTGTCGGCAATCATCAGTTTCGGCCCGCTGCAGGGGCTGGCCGACTGGCTGGCGCAGGCCACCCTGGCGGACGCGCCGCGGGTGATCGCCACCAGTTCGATGAGCGCCGAAACCAAACGCGATTCCAGTGTGCCGGCCGAGCGCGCCCTTGCGCGCCAGCTGCGCGACGGTGAGGCCGCGCTGGCCACCGCCTGCGAGCGGCACGGCTGCGCGTGGACCGTGCTGCGGCCGACCCTGGTCTACGGCGCCGGCCTGGACAAGAGCCTCACCCCGATCGCCCGGCGTGCGATGCGGCTGCGGCTGTTTCCGCTGCCGGCCGGGCGCGGCCTGCGCCAGCCGGTGCACGCGGACGACATCGCGCAGGCGGTGCTGGCCGCGCTGGAATGCCAGGCCGCGGCCGGCAGGATCCTGCCGATCGGCGGCGGCGAACGGCTGCGCTCCGGCGAGATGTTCGCGCGGGTGCGCAGCAGCCTGTCGCGCAGCACCGTGCCCTTGCCGTTGCCGGCCTGGCTGCTGCGGCTGGGCCAGCGCGCGCTGCCGCCGTTGCGCGGCCCGCTGAGCCGGCTCGACAGCGACCTGGTCGCCGACAATGGCGAGTTGCAGCGCCTGCTCGGCATCCGTCCGCGACCGTTCCGCCCCGACCCCGCGATGTGGGTATCGCCGCGCTAGCCATGCGTCACTTGCCCGCGTTTCGCCCCGAAACCGCCCGCTGCGTTCATATGCCCGCCGGGTAGCAGGCCCTATGATCGACCACCCGATAGCCGGATTCCCCCACGTTGGCCTTGATGACCCGTACTCGCTCGTTTGCGCGCCGCTGCTGGCCGTGGCTGCGCATCCCGTTCTGGATCGGCATGGGCCTGCTGTTCGGCTTCGTGCTGCCGTACACGCTGGTACTGAACAAGCGGGTGCAGGACCGCTTCAACGAGCTGGTGTTCGCGGTGCCCACCAAGGTCTACGCACGCCCCTTGCCGCTGGCCGCCGGTACGCCGATGACGCCGGCGGCGCTGGAACTGGAACTGACCTTCGCCGGCTACAGCAATGACGGCAAGGGCCAGGTCGCCGGCAGCTGGGTGAAGCAGGGCGCGCGCTACACGATCGCCTCGCGCGGCTACGCCGGTCCGGATGGCGGCGAGCTGCCCAAGCGCATCCGCGTCACGCTGGGTCGGGGCATGGTGCAGTCGGTGCAGGACGCCGCCAGCGGCAAGCCGATCGAGCTGGCCCACCTGGACCCGGCGCGCATCGCCACCCTGTACGGCGCCAGCCAGGAGGAACGCCGCTTCGTGCGCCTGGCCGACGTGCCGCCACTGCTGGTCAGCGGCCTGCAGGCGGTCGAGGACCGCGACTTCAACCATCACATCGGCATCGACGTCAGCGCGATCGCTCGCGCCGCGTTCGCCAACCTGCGCGCCGGGCATACCGTGCAGGGCGGCTCCACGCTGACCCAGCAGCTGGTGCGCAACCTGTTCCTCAGCCGCGACCAGAACCTCACGCGCAAGATCAACGAGGCGCTGATGTCGCTGCTGCTGGAGGCGCATTACAGCAAGGGGCGCATTCTCGAGGCCTACGTCAACGACGTCTTCCTCGGCCAGCAGGGCGGCCAGGCGGTGCACGGTTTCGCGGCGGCGTCGGAGTTCTACTTCGGACGCCGGCTGGAAGACCTGCGGCCGCAAGAGATCGCGCTGCTGGTAGGCATGGTGAAGGGACCGAGCTATTACGACCCGCGCCGCTCGCCGCAACGCGCGCTGACCCGGCGCAACCTGGTGCTGCAGGAATTCTTCGAGACCAACCTGATCAGCGCGGGGCAACTCAATGCCGCGCAGGCGGCGCCGCTGGACATCGTCAAGAACGGCCAGCTGCCGCACAACCGCTTCCCCGCCTTCGTGGACCTGGTGCGCAAGCAGATCACCGCCGACTTCGACGAACAGGCGCTGCGCGAGGGCAACCTCTCGATCTTCACCACGCTCGATCCGGCCGCGCAGCTGTACACCGAGCAGGCGATCACCAGCACGTTGAAGGGCTTGGGCAAGCGCGGCGACGGCGTGCAGGCAGCCGCGGTGGTGACCGATGCGCACAGCGGCAGCGTGCTGGCCGTGGTCGGCAGCAAGATCCCGGGCGACCCGGGCTTCAACCGCGCGCTCGATGCGCGCCGGCCGATCGGGTCGACGATCAAGCCGTTCGTCTACCTGGTCGCGCTGACCCAGCCGGAGCGCTGGAACCTGGCCAGCATGATGGACGACGGCCCGATCAGCCTGCGCCAGCCCGACGGCAGCTACTGGACACCGCAGAACGACGACCACCGCAGCCACGATCCGCTGATCATGGTCGACGCGCTGGCGCACTCGTGGAACCTGGCGACGATCCACCTCGGGCTGCAGGTGGGCCTGCCGCGGATCCAGGCGTTCCTGAAATCGTTCGGCATCGGCGACATCAATCCCAGCCCGTCGCTGCTGATCGGCGCGCTCGATCTGGCGCCGCTGCAGCTGACCCAGCTGTACCAGTACCTCGCCGCCGACGGCCACGCGCTGCCGCTGGTGGCGGTGCGCGGCGTGCTCGACGGCAACGGCCGCACGATCAAGCGCTACCAGGTGCAGAGCGGTCGCGGTGAATACCAGGACGCAGTGCGCCTGACCACCTGGGCGATGCAGCAGGTGGCCGAGTACGGCACCGCCAGCGCGCTGGGCAATTCCGCGCTGGCTTCGCTGCACGCCGCCGGCAAGACCGGCACCAGCAACGACATGCGCGACAGCTGGTTTGCCGGCTTCACCGGCGAGCATCTGGCGGTGTTCTGGATGGGCCGCGACGACAACAAGCCGACCACCCTGTTCGGCGCCAGCGGCGGCCTGCGCGCATGGCGCGACCTGTTCGCCAAGCTGCCGAGCCGGCCGTTGTCGGCCGCGCCCGGCGAGGGGCTGGAGATGGCCTGGATCAACCCGGTCAGCGGCAGGCGCACCGAACCGCAGTGCGAAGGCGCGCAGCAGGTGCCGGTGATCGCCGGCACCGTGTCGGCCGACACCGAAGGCTGTTTCTGGCAGGGCATCCAGAGCCTGTTCGGCGGCAGCGACAATCCACCTCCATCTGCCTCCGGCGCCGTACCTGCCGCGCCCGGCGCACCGAGCGGAAATTGATCATGCACTCCCTGGGCAAAGGTTTTTCCCTGTTGCTGGCGACGGGCCTGCTGGCCGGCTGCGGCATGTTCGCCACCACGCCGCCGCCGGATACGCGTCCACCGTTGCCGACCTATGACCAAGTGGCCGCCATTCGCGCCGCCGGCGACCGCGAGAAATCCATCATCGACGTGAGCCCGTTGCGCGATCCCGGCATCACCTCGCTGCAGGACGCCGCCCAGCGCGACGAGCAGGCCGGCAAGTACGCTGACGCCGCGGCCAAGCTGGATCAGGCGCTGAAGCTCAACCCGGATTCGCCCGACCTGCTGCAGGAACGCGCCGAGATGGCAGTGCGCCTGAAGGATTTCTCCGCGGCCGAAAAATTGGCCCACAAGTCCTGGTCACTCGGCCCCAGGCTGGGTCCGCTGTGCGCACGCAACTGGCAGACCATCGTGGAGATGCGCCTGCAGGCACGCGATGCGAACGGCGCCGCCACGGCCCGCAAGTGGGTGGGGCAGTGCCACAAGGCGGGGATTCCGCGCTACTGAGGCGAGCTTTGCCGCAGCGCCGGATCAGGCGTCGAGGTAGAAGTCCTCGAACGCCTGCTGGCTGTTCTTCGGGAGGATCGTGCCCCATTGGCCGTTGACCATGCGCGGCATGACCGCCAGCACGTCCTCGTATTCGGCGGGTACCTCGATGTCCGGCTTGTTGCGTCGCCCGTCCGCGAGATAGATCGCGGTGGGGTCGGGCACGCTTGCATTCTTTCGCCATTTGACCGCGGGCTCGAGGATGTCTTCCTTGTTGCGCCGTCCGTTCGCGAGGTAGACCGCGGTGGGGTCGGGCATCTTCTTTCGCCAGCTGACCACCTCGCCGTGGTTCACCATCAGCGCGCCAGGGTCGGGATGGGTTGCCGCGATGCGGACGTTGAGGAAGGTCGACACCCTGAAGACCAATGGCCCCTCGAAATTTGCCGCCAGCCGCTTCTCGCGCTGCGCGAGGCCCATCTGACCCGGCGCCACGGTCGTGCCCATGCGGACTTCGTGGGCATGCCGGTGGGCGTTCTCCACATCGAACGGCTTGCCGGCGGGGATGATCGCGAACAGGTCGTAGTCGCCGTGCACGTAGCGGGGCGCGAACAGGCCGCTTTCCACCAGCGCGACGCAGCCGTAGTGCGGATGGTTCGGGTTGGTCTGCACCAGGTAGGGCGTGCGGCAGCCGGTGGGTTGTTGCCGGTCGTCGAAACCCGCGTGGTCGCCGGTCTCGGTGATCAGGTAGCGGCTCTCCATCCACAGCTTCCTGGCCGTGTTCAGTCGATCCGAGGTGAACGCATCCGGCCGTAGCAGCGGCGAGCAGACCAGCCCCGCGACCGGATGGCGACCGGCCTTGAGGTCGGCGGTCTTGGCCTTCAGATCGCCGCGCTTGCCGGTGTAGCCGGGCTTGCCCATCCAGCTGATCGAAGCGGCCCCGGTCTTGCGCACCAGGATATGGCAGTCGAACTTCCTGGCCGCCTCGACGAAGAGCATGAAGTGGCCGGGATGCACGTAGTCGTAAAAGGACGCGTCCGCAATCATGGGAGGTTCTCGCCGGCAAGAGAATGACGGATGACCAATTGGTGCGACGCGGATTCGGGAGACGCGCCTCGCTCGCTTTTTTAGCACGGAGCCGCGAGTGCAATGAGTCAGCGCATGACCGCTCGACGTGTGCGGCTATCCCGACAAATCGACGGACCGGTTTCGCGCGTCATGCTCGCCGGCGGTGATGCGGCCGTCAGAGCAGGCGGATCAGCACCAGCACGATGCCGGCGATGCTCGCCGCCCAGAGCAGGGTGCGCAGGTAGGGGATGCCGGCGGCGTATACCGGTACGTAGGCCAGCCGGACCCAGAAGTAGAGCTGGGCGCCGAGCACAGTCATGTTGTCGTGGCGTTGCAGCAGGTGCGCGGCCAGCACCACGGCGACGAACAGCGGAAAGGTTTCCAGGAAATTCGCGCGGGCGCGGTCCAGCCGGCCGCCGATGCCGCTGAGCGGCGGTTTGATCTCGTCGCGCGGGCTGGCGGCCCAGCCCAGTCCGCGCTGGCCGACCATGCAGGTCGCGGTAATCGCGACCTGCACCAGTCCCAGCACGACGCTCCACACCAGCATGCACAGTTCGGTCGTCATGATGCGTCTCCCCGTGGCGGTGCCGGCATGGTGAACCATGACCGGTGCTGCCGCCAGTAGCCGCGGCGGGCGCTACGCCGCGCGCCTGGCCCGGGGGCGGGAGAGGAACTGTTCGACCCGCTCCAGCGGGATGCGATCGCCGGCATCGCGGCCGTAGTACGCCTCGACGATGCGGCCGTGCTCGTTGACCAGGAAGTCGGCCGGCATCAGGTTGCCGGTGTTGAGGCCGGCCAGGCCGACCAGGCGCATGCCCTTGAGCAGGGTCGGCGCGCGCGTCACGATCGCCTTCAGCTTGCGCCACAGCGAACGCTCGATGCCGTAGAGCTCGTGTGCGCTCGAAGTGGGATCGGCGGCAATCTGGAACGGGCGCGGCCGGTGTCCGGCGAAGCGCAGCACGTCCGCCTGCGAGGCGCTGAACACGGCGACGATGTCCAGTCCGCGCTCGGCCAGTTCCGCGTGCCGATGGGTCAGTTCGTAGATGCGGAAATTGCAGAATGGGCAGGCGGCGTCGCGGAAGAACGACAGCAGGGTGAGGCGACCGCGGCTGCTGGTCATGATCGGCTGGCCATGGATGTCGACCAGGTCGAGCGCGGGTGCCGGCTCGGGTGCGAACAGTCTCATGTCGGTTCTCCTTCGGTAGGCGGGCGCATGGCTGCCAAGTTGATGCGCCGGCGCCGGCCGAGGTTCCCGCTGCCGCTTTGTCGAGCGCTGCCGCTCCGCCATACTTGACGGATGAACGACCTCGATGACACCGAGTCCGGCGACGTCGGCGCCCTGCTCGGTGCCGACGGCCCGTTCGCGCGCGAACTGCCGAACTTCGCGCCGCGGCTGGCGCAGCAGGCGATGGCGCGCGCGGTGCAGAAGGCGATTGCCGGACGCGACACGCTGATCGCCGAAGCCGGCACCGGCACCGGCAAGACCTATGCGTATCTGGTGCCGGCGCTGCTGTCGGGCGAACGGGTGATCATCTCCACCGGCACCAAGGCGCTGCAGGACCAGCTGTACTTCCGCGACCTGCCGAAGGTGCGTTCGGTGCTGGGCGCGCGCCTGAAGACCGCGCTGCTGAAGGGGCGCGCGAATTACCTGTGCCTGTATCGGCTCGACCAGACCGTGCGCGAGGGCGCCACCTTCGAGCGCGCGCAGGCAGCGCAGCTGGCGACGATCCGCGCGTGGTCCGCGCGCACGCGCCGCGGCGACCGCATGGAGCTGGCCGAGGTGCCGGAGGAATCGCCGTTGTGGCCGCGTGTCACTTCCACGCCGGAAAACTGCCTCGGCGTGGAGTGCCCGTTCTTCGACGACTGCCATGTGGTGAAGGCGCGCCGCGAAGCGCTGGAAGCGGACGTGGTGGTGGTCAATCACCACCTGCTGTTCGCCGACCTGGCGCTGAAGCAGGAAGGCTTCGGCGAGATCCTGCCGGGCGCCGCGGCGTTCATCCTCGACGAGGCGCACCAGATCCCGGAGCTGGCTGGCCAGTTCTTCTCGCAGAGCATCAGCGCGCGCCAGTTGACCGAGCTGGCGCAGGATGCGCTGACCGAATGCAACGGCGTCACCGGCGCGATCGGCCTGCTGCTGGAACCGGTGGAAGCGCTGCAGGACGCGTTGCGCAAATTGCGCCTGGCGCTGGAGCCGCTGCCCGCGCGCGGTGCATTCCATCTGCTGGAAGACCGCACCGACGTGCGCACCTCGCTGCACGACGCGCGCGAACTGCTCGCCACGCTGGCCGAACTGCTCGCCTCGCAGGCCGAGCGCTCACGTGGCTTCGCCAACCTGCACGAACGCGCCGAGCTGTTCACCGAGCGGCTGGACCGCATCGTCGAATCGCATGGCGACCACGACGTGCGCTGGTACGAAACCTTCCCGCGCGGCTTCGCGCTGTACGCCACGCCGCTGGACCTGGCGGTGCCGATGCGCGGCTTGCGCGAACGCACCCAGGCGGCCTGGATCCACACTTCGGCCACGCTGTCGGTGGCCGGCAACTTCGACCACTTCGCGCGCCAGCTCGGCCTCGACGAGCCGCAGACACTGAGCCTGGAGAGCCCGTTCGACTACGCGCACCAGGGCCTGTGCTACCTGCCGTCGGGCTTGGCGGATCCGAACGCCCGCGACTACACCGAGCAGGTGATCGAGACCGTGCTGCCGGTGCTGCACGCTTCCAACGGCCGCGCCTTCCTGCTGTTCACCTCGCATCGCGCACTGCGCCGCGCCGCCGAACTGCTGCAGGACAAGGTGCCATGGCCGCTGTTCGTGCAGGGCACCGCGCCGCGTCCACGACTGCTGGAGGAATTCCGCGCCAGCGGCCACGGCGTGCTGCTCGGCGCGGCCAGTTTCTGGGAAGGCGTCGACGTGGTCGGCGAGGCGCTCAGCGTGGTGGTGATCGACAAGCTGCCGTTCGCCGCGCCCGACGATCCGGTGCTGATGGCGCGCCTCGCCGCACTGGAACAATCCGGCATCAATCCCTTCATGGGCTGGCAAGTGCCCAGCGCGGTGATCGCGTTGAAGCAGGGCGCCGGCCGCCTGATCCGCGACATGCACGATCGCGGCGTGCTGGTGCTGTGCGACCCGCGCCTCACCAGCAAGGGCTATGGCAAGCTTTTCCTCGCCAGCCTGCCGCCGATGCCGCGCACGCGCGAGCTGGCGGATGTGCAGGCGTTCTTCGATACTGCAGAAGCCCGTTCGTCCTGAGCGTAGCGCAGCCCGCCGGCAAACCCGATCGAGAGAGGACAGCAACATGGCCAAGGTCACCGGACTCGGCGGCATCTTCTTCAAATCACGCGACCCCGCCGCGCTCGGCGCATGGTACGCACGGCACCTCGGCCTCAACGTCGAAGAGTGGGGTGGCGTCCGCTTCAACGAGGACGCCCAGCGCCCCGGCTACACCCTGTGGTCCCCTTTCGCCGCCGACACCGGTTATTTCGGACCCGGCGCACAGCCCTACATGATCAACTTCCGCGTCGACGACCTCGACGCGCTGCTGGCGCAACTGCGCGTCGCCGGCGTCGAGGTGGACGAACGCATCGACCAGAGTGAGTTCGGCCGCTTCGGCTGGATCGTCGACCCCGAGGGCACCCGCATCGAGTTGTGGCAGCCGCCTGCGTAGCAAGGCGATCCCGCCCTGTCGTGCGGTCGATCAGGCCACCGCGACCTCGACCGTCACGTGCACCAGCTCCTCGTGGATGGCCAGTTGCCGGCGGACTTCCTCGGCGCTGATGGCCGAGCTGGCGACCAGTCCGAGGATGCAGGCGTAGCTGTTGCGACCGACGCGCCAGACATGCAGGTCGCTGACGGCCGCCGCCGAAAAATGCTCTTTCACCACATCGCGGATTTCCTCGACCACCGGCTGGTCCATTTCGGCGTCCAGAAGAATCTTGCCGGACTCGCGCAGCAGGCCCCAGGCCCATCGCGCCACCAGGATCGAACCCACGATGCCCATGACCGGATCGAGCCAGGAGGCGCCGTAAAGCTTCCCTCCGACCAGCGCGACGATGGCGAGCACGGAGGTTGCCGCGTCCGCGATGACATGCAGGTAGGCTGCGCGCAGGTTCACATCATGGTGATGGTCGTGCCCGTGGTCGTGCCCATGCCCGTGATGGTGGCCATGCTCGTGCCCGTGCTCTCCCTTCAGCAGCCAGGCGCACAACAGGTTGACTCCCAGGCCGATCACCGCGATCAGGATGGCCTCGTCGTAGTGGATCGCGGCGGGCGCGAACAGCCGTTCGATCGACTGGATCATCATCAGCGCGGCGACGACGGCGAGCAGCAAGGCGCTGCTGTAGCCGCCGAGAATCTCGATCTTCCACGTGCCGAAGGCGAAGCGCCGGTCCTTCGCGTAGCGCCTGGCGAACACGTAGGCCATGACGGACAGCCCCATCGCCAGCGCGTGCGAACTCATGTGCCAGCCATCGGCCAGCAGGGCCATCGAGTTCAGCCAGTAGCCGCCCGCGATTTCCACGACCATCATGGCCGCGGTGATGAACACCACGCGCCGGGTATTGCGCTCCGCCTTCGCGTCGACGTGGTTGAACTGGTGGCTGTGCGTGAATGGCGAGACGTCGGGGGCGGGCATGGTTCGTTCTCGGGTCATATACTCCCCCGTAGTATATGACCACCAGGCCGTCGCCATGTCCCACATCCAGGAAAATCGGAAGAAACTGGTCGCCCGGGTTCGCCGCATCGGCGGCCAGGTGGCTTCGCTCGAACGCGCCATCGAAGGCGACGAAGAGTGCGGCGCCGTGCTGCAACAGCTGGCCGCCGTGCGCGGCGCGGTCAATGGCCTGATCCTCCAGGTGATGGAGGGCCACCTGCGCTCCCACGTGGCCGACGCCGGCAACACGAAGCAGCAGGACGAGTTGCTGCCGGTGCTTGCCGTGCTGAAGAGCTATCTCAAGTAGCTGCCGATCGGCTTGCCGGCAGGAAGTCCGTCTGCCGGGGAGCGTGCCGACGGATCATCGACGCCAAGGCACTCGCATCGGGCCGCGGCACCGGTCAAAGTAGCGGGCGTCTTCGTCGCAGCGGAGCAGAAGCCGTGAGCCGAACATCGAATCGCGATCGACAGCAGGCGTCCGATCCCGCCGAACCCGAACTGGTCACGCCACCCGGGCTGCTGCCCGTGCTGGAAGCGCTGCGCCGGCGCGAGCCGATCTTCCATCGCCCCGAGTTCGGCAGTACTCGCGCCGAATTCGAACGCATGGCTGCCACCGAATTCTGGGAAATCGGCGCTTCCGGCCGCCGCTACAGCCGCGCCCACGTCCTCGACGTACTGGAACACCGCGCCCCCGATCCCGCCGAACACAGCTGGAAAACCCGCGATTTCCACTGCCGCGAACTCGGGCCGGATACCTACCTGCTCACCTACACCCTGGAGCAGGGCGAGCGGGTGAGCCGGCGGAGTACGGTCTGGCGGCGCGCAGGCGACGAGTGGCAGATCGTGTTCCATCAGGGGACGCTGGTCAGGGTACTTTAGGGACCGCCTTTGGCCCGCTGCTCGACGTGTGCTCCCGCCAACGGTCAGCAGGCGCAAGATGACCCTTGCTCGCGACGCGTCGCCAGCAGGGATCGCCGTTGCACTTCAATGACTCTGGATTCCCCGGGCCCCTGCCTTATGCGGGACGGCCGGCTTGAAACATGGCGGTTCGGGATTCCCTGACGGATGGTGGCCGCGTCAGTCCAGCGCCGCGCCGAAGCGGTCCGCACGCGGCAGGTAGTGATGTTCGGGATCGAGCGAGACAACCACGTGGCGGGCGCGGCCGACGATCGCGTTGCGCGGGAAGAAGCCGAAGTAGCGCGAGTCCATGCTGTTGTCGCGGTCGTCGCCGAGCAGGAGGTACTGGCCGGCGGGTACCTGCACCGGGCCGAAGTTGCTGGCCGCGCTGGGGCGGTAGTCGGAAAGGCGGATCGCGTGGCGCATCACGCCGTAATGTTCGATTTCGTAGTGCGCCGGATCGCGCATATCGTCATGGATGCCGCTATAGCTGCCGGTGACGTAACGCGCCGCATGGCCGTTGATGAAGAGCACGTTGCCGCGCATCGCAACCTGGTCGCCGGGCAGGCCGATCACCCGCTTTACCAGGCGTTCGCGCGCGGCATGCGAATCCAGCACCACGATGTCGCCGCGTTGCGGGTCGGCCAGGTGCACGAGTGAGATGTGGGTCAGCGGCAGGCGCACGTCGTAGGCCAGCTTGTCGACCAGGATGCGGTCGCCGATGCGGATGGTGGGCTGCATCGAGCCGGTCGGCACCACGTTCCAGTCGGCCACCGCGCTGCGGAACACGATCATGCACAGCAAGAAGGTGATGAAGCCACGGTTGCGGAGCAGGAATTTCGCGATCGCGCGCATGGCATTCCCCCTGCGGCCGGATGGCCGGTCCAGTAGTGACCGCGCCACTGATGCGAAGTTTCGCCGTCAGCGGTGCGCCTTCTTGCGGTCCGTTGCCGCTCTGCCATTGTCCGCAGCAGTGCCGAAGCCAACCAGGCCATCTCACGCTGACCCACTTTGATAGCAGCTGACTTGTTGCCCGCCGTCTGCTTTCGACGGCGGGAGCGGACATTCAGGCGGCTGGCAGTGTGTCCCAGACGGGCGCCGCAAACGCCTCGACGAGGAAGTCGACCAGCCGGCGCGTCTTGATCGGCAGGTGTTTGCGCGAGGGGTACACCGCGTGGATGCCGAGCGTCATCGCCCGGTAGGTCGGCAGCAGTTCGACCAGGTCGCCGCGGCGCAGATCGTCGGCGACCAGGAAATCCGGTTGCAGGATGATGCCCTGGTGGTCCAGCGCCGCCGCGCGGCAGGTGTCGCCGTTGTTGGCGTGGATGCGCGCGTGGGTGCGCACGGTGACCAGGCTGTCGTCGGGTGCGGTGAACGTCCACTCGTTCCTGGCCGCCCAGTAGCTGTAGGAAATGACCTCGTGCTGCGCCAGTTCGTCCGGGTGCGCAGGCGTGCCGTGCAGCGCCAGGTACTGCGGCGACGCGCAGGCCACCATGCGGGTCGACGCGAGTCGCCGGCTGACCAGTTGCGAGTTGGGCAGGTTGGTGATGCGCACGGCCAGGTCGTAACCCTCCTCGACCAGGTCGACGACGCGATCGCTCAGTTCGATGTCCAGCGACACTTTCGGGTACAGCTGCGCGAAGCGTCCCCACAGCGGGGCCAGGTGCAATACGCCGAAGGTGAGCGGTGCGTTGATCCGCAGCAGTCCGCTGGGCTCGCCGCTGCGCGAACTGATTTCCGATTCCGCCTCGTCGATCGCGGCCAGCATCTCCTTGGCCCGGGTGAAGAACAGTTGGCCGTCGTCGGTCAGCGACAGACGGCGCGTGGTCCGGTGCAGCAGGCGCGCGCCGAGGCGCTGTTCGAGCTCGGCGACATGCCGCGACACCGCCGCCTTGGACAGGCCGGTCGCGTCCGCGGCGCCAACGAAGCTGCCGGCTTCGACCACGGCGACGAAGCTGGCCATTTCCTGGAATTTGTCCATGGTGTCGCCCTATTGCCTCGTTTGGCGAGACAGTGAGTCAATCCAAGGTCAGTTTATCCGTATCTGGCTGATCAATAGGGTACCTCCATGCCCGGATACCCCGGGTACCTGACGGAGACTTCCATGAACATCACCCTGATCGGCACCGGCAACATGGGCTCGGCGCTTGCCAAGCAACTCACCCGCGCCGGCCATGTCGTGCGCATCACTGCTCGCGATCCGGCCAAGGCCCAGGCCCTCGCCGCCGCGAACCCTGGCGCCGTGGCCGCGGTCCCCGCCGACGCGCTGGCCGGTTCGGATGTGGTCATCGTTGCGACCGGTTACGCCGATGCGGTGCCGGCACTGCGTTCGCTGGGTTCGCTGGCGGGCAAGGTCGTCATCGACATCACCAACCCGCTGACCGCCGATTTCATGGGCCTGACCCTCGGTTATGACACCTCGGCCGCCGAAGAGATCGCCAAGGCGCTGCCCGAAGCCGAGGTGGTCAAGGCGTTCAACACCCTGTTCGCGCAGGTGCTGGCCGACGGCCCGCAGTTTGCCGACGGCCAAGTTGCTCCGGCGTTCTTTGCCGGCGACAGCGAACGGGCGAAGCAGACTGCGAAGGCGCTGATCGAAAGCCTCGGTTTCACGCCGGTCGATGCTGGCCCGCTGAAGAACGCGCGCTACCTCGAGCCGCTGGCCGCACTGAACATCTATCTCGGCTACGGCGCCGGCCTGGGCACCGCGATCGCGCCGACCTGGATCAGCAAGGCCTGACCCGACCGCAGCACCCACTTCCCATCTCCAAGGAATCCTCATGAACGCTCCACTCGCGCTGCTCGGCCGCATCGGCCTCTCGCTCATCTTCATCATTTCCGGCTGGGGCAAGATCGCCGGCTACGTCGCCACCCAGCAGTACATGGAGGCGATGGGCGTACCTGGCGCGCTGCTGCCGCTGGTGATCGCGCTCGAACTCGGCGGCGGCCTGGCCATCCTCATGGGTGCGTTCACCCGCTGGATCGCGCTCGCGCTCGCCGCGTTCTCGCTTGCCAGTGCCGCGCTGTTTCACGCCAACTTCGGCGATGCCGCGCAGGCGATCAACTTCTGGAAGAACGTGGCGATGGCCGGCGGCTTCCTGATGCTCGCCGCCCACGGTGCCGGCATGCTTAGCCTCGACCATGTCTGGAACAAACGCCGCGACGCCTGACCGCCGCTGCGTCGATCCTTGCCATTCCACCGCAGCGGGCGCACCACGCCCGCTGCCCCAGCAGGAGCCGCCATGACCACCGCCCCCTCGCTCTTCATCTCCCACGGTTCGCCGATGTTCGCACTGGAGCCGGGCCAGCTCGGTCCGAACCTGCGCGCCATCGGCCAGGCGCTGCGTGGCATCACCGCCGTGCTGGTGGTGTCGCCGCACTGGCAGACCCGGGGCGTGCGCGTCGGCACCAGTGCCGCGCCGGAGACGATCCACGACTTCGGCGGCTTCCCCGCGCCGCTGTACCAGTTGCAATACCCCGCGCCGGGCGCGCCGACACCGGCGCAGGACGCCGCGCGCCTGCTCGAGCAGGCCGGCTTCGCGGTGACGCTCGACGAACGCCGCGGCCTCGACCACGGCGCGTGGGTGCCGCTGCGCTACCTGTTTCCACAGGCCGACATGCCGGTGTTCCAGGTGTCGCTGCCGCAGGACATCGATGCGGCCGGCGCGTTGCGACTGGGCCAGGCGCTGGCGCCGCTGCGCGAGCGCGGCGTGCTGGTGGTCGGTTCCGGCAGCCTCACCCACAACCTGTACGAATTCCGCCAGCACATCCGTGACCCGGAGTACGCGCAGCACTTCGCCGACTGGGTTCGCGATGCCGTGGCCGCGCGCGATGTCGCGGCGCTGGTCGACTACCGTCGCCGCGCGCCGCATGCCGAGCGCGCGCATCCGACCGAGGAACACTACCTGCCGCTGCTGGTGGCCGCGGGCGCAAGCTTTGGCACGGACGCGGCGCGCCTGGTCGAAGGCGGCATGACCTACGGCGTGCTGTCGATGGATTCGTTCGCGTTCGGCCTTCCGGAGGCGGCCCATACCGCGCTGGAGGATGCCGCATGAAGACCTTGTCACCGCTGTCGCTCGATCCCGCCTTCGCGCTGGCGTTCCGCACGCTGCAACCGCCACCGGAAAAGCCGGCGTCGCTGCTGGTGCTGCTGCACGGCGTGGGCGGCAACGAGAGCAATCTCGCCGCACTCGGCGCCGGGGCCGGCAGCGACACGCTGGTGGTGTTGCCGCGCGGTCCGATCACGCTGGGGCCGGAAGCGTTCGGCTGGTTCCGCGTCGCCTTCACCGGCAACGGTCCGCAGATCGTGGAAGCCGAGGCCGACGCCAGCCGCCGCACCTTGATCGACTTCATCGGGCAACTGCAGCAGGCGCACGGTATCGACGCGGCGCATACCGTCGTCGCCGGCTTCAGCCAGGGCGGCATCCTCAGTGCCAGCCTGGCGTTGACCGCGCCCGAACGCGTCGCCGCGTTTGCCGTGCTGGCCGGCCGGATCCTGCCGGAACTCGAGCCACAGCTCGCCGACGCGCGACGCCTGTCCGCGCTGCGCGGCTACATCGCGCATGGCACGTACGACGACAAACTCCCGGTGAGCTGGGCGCAGCGGGCCAGCGACTGGCTCGACCGCCTCGGCGTCGACCACCTGACGAAGTTCTATCCAACCGGGCACGAACTGGGCACGGCGATGCGCGCCGATTTCCTCGCCTGGCTGGCCCGGAACGACCAGCGCTGGAACCGGCCCGGCATCGGGCAATAGACCCAAACCTGGCAAGCGCGCCCACCATCGCAGGCTCAGCGCGGCGGCGGGCACGGCGTGCGGACAGGCAATGGTCGCCCGGCTGCCCGCGTTTCGCCTGTGTCTGCCCGCTGCTGCGCCGCTGGTGCTGTTGTGATCGACACTCCGGATCAAGGGAGTGCTGGGGCTATGGGCAAGTGGACACAGACAGTCACCGCCAAGGTACTGGGCGTCGGTGTGCTGGCGTTGTTGATGACGATACCGTTGCTGCAGGTGCGCGGCCTGGTCAGTGAGCGTCAGCAGTTGCGCGAGGGTGCGATCGCGCAGATTGCGCAGGGTTGGGGCGGCAAGCAGGTGCTGGGCGGACCGGTGCTGGTGGTGCCCACGTTGCAACAGGTAGCCGTGGCGGAGAACCAGCCATCACAGTGGCGCGCCGGCAGCGAGAGCATGCTGGCCGACGCGCTGAAGCTGGACGTGGCGATGGCGGTGGAGACGCGCAGTTACGGCATCTATGCCGCGCCGGTGTTCGTCGCCACGGTGAAACTCGGCGGCCAGTTCCGCGCGCAGGATCTGGCCCAGTTCCGTCGCGCCAGCAATGCGCCATGGCAGGGCGGCAAGGCCGAGCTGCGCCTGCCGATCGGCGACCTGCGCGGGTTGCAGGAAGTGAGCGACCTGCGCATCAACGGCCAGCCGGCGCGCTTCGAGTCATCGGCCGAGCGGCTCGGTCCGTGGCCGAACGTGGTGGTGCCGGTCGACCTCGACACGCTGAGCGATCGGCCGATCGACGTGCAGATCACGCTGAAGCTGGCCGGCACCGAAGCGCTGCAGCTGCTGCCGCTGGCACGCAGTACCGACGTGACGATGCACGCGTCCTGGAGCGATCCCAGCTTCATCGGCGCCGCGCTGCCGCTGGAGCACAAGATCGACGCCGCCGGCTTCAGCGCGCACTGGCACCTGCTCGACCTCAACCGCAGTTACGGCCAGCATTGGACGGACGTCGACAGCGACATGAGCGCCGCGCTGCAGGCATCCACCTTCGGCGTGCAGCTTTACCAGCCGGTCGACGTGTACCAGCGCAACGTGCGTGCGGGGAAATACGGGCTGCTGTTCATCGCGATGACCTTCGTGGCGTTCTTCCTGTTCGAAGTGCTCAAGCGGCTGCGCGTGCATCCGGTGCAGTACCTGCTGGTGGGCGCCGCGCTGGCCACGTTCTACGTGGTGCTGCTGGCGTTGTCCGAGCAGATCGGTTTCGGCCCGGCTTACGCGCTGGCGGCCGCGGCAGTCGCCGTGCTGGTCGGCGGCTATGCGATGGCGGTGCTGCGCGCGCGGCGTGCCGGCCTGCTGCTGGGCGGCGTGCTGGGGCTGATCTACGCGATGCTGTATGGGCTGATCGCGGCCGAACAGTACGCGCTGCTGATCGGCGCGCTGGTGCTGCTGGCGATGGTCGGCTTGATGATGTACCTGACCCGCCGTATCGACTGGTACGCGTACGTACCCACGTCGACCGAGCCGCCAGCCGCTATCATGGAGCAACCATGAACCTGCTTGCGATCGAAACCGCCACCGAAGCCTGCTCCGTCGCCCTGATCCACGGCGACGAGCTGATCGCCCGCAGCCAGATCGCGCCGCGCCGGCACACCGAACTGGTGCTGCCGATGGCCGACGAGCTGCTGGCCGAAGCCGGCATCGGCCGCCATGCGCTGGACGCGATCGCGGTGGGCCGCGGACCGGGCGCCTTCACCGGCGTGCGCCTTGCCGTCTCGCTGGCGCAAGGCATGGCGCTGGCGCTCGATCTGCCGGTGATCACCATTTCCTCGCTGGCGGCACTGGCGCTGGAGGCTCCGGAGGAGGAGGGCACCACGATCCTCGCCGTGATCGACGCGCGCATGGGCGAGATCTACGCCGCCTGCTACCGCCGCGACGACAGCGGCGGCCTGATCGCGCTGGACGACGAACGCATCTGCACCGCCGAATCGCTGCTGTTGCCGGATGCCGCCGCGTGGCAGGTGGTCGGCACCGGCTGGGCCACCTATGCCACCGCGCTGAGCCAGCGCCTCACCGGCATCCTGCATTCTGCCGATGGCCTGCGCTACCCGCAGGCCGCCCACGTCGCGGAGCTGGCGCTGCGCGAGTTCCAGGCCGGCCACATGCAGGCGCCCGAACTGGCGCTTCCGGTGTATCTGCGCGACAAGGTGGCGTTGACGCTGGTGGAACAGGGCAAGGCGTGAGTTGCCGGTTGTCCTGTCCCCCGCCGGGCGCGGGAATGGGCGACGGATGAGCCGCGCGCTGCAGGCGTTCATCAGCGCGCTGGAGCAGGACCGTGCGCTGCGCGAGCCGAGTCGATTGCGCGAGCGCAGCGATGTGCTCGAGCGTCTTGAGACTTGGCGTTTCTGCGGGCAGCCGCCTGATGCGCCTGCCGTGGAAGCGGGACTGCGTGATCGCGTCGAGGCCTTGTGCGCCGAGTTCGAAGCCATCGATGGCCGGCTTTACCAGGGCATTCGCCAGGACATCCCGCATGGCGCGGGTGCGCACAGGCTGCTTGAATGGGTGCGTGCAGCCGATCCGGATCGCGATGCTGAGGCGCACGCCCGCGGCGACAGCTACGACCATCTCGATGCGCTGGTCAGCGGTGTCCTGCAGATCGACGAACCGGAGTCCCCACTGGTCGGGTTGGCGGCGGAGATGGTGTTCTATCAGCCCACGCCGGCACGGCATATCTTCGACATGCTTGCGCGCAGCGCACTCGATCAGCATGACGTGCTGATCGATCTGGGCTCGGGGCTGGGCCATGTCCCACTGCTGGCTTCCATCTGCACCGGCGCACGCTGCATCGGCATCGAATGGGAAGCGGCCTATGTCGAATCTGCGCGGCGCTGTGCGCAGGCGCTGAACCTCGACCAGGTGACGTTTGTGCAAGGCGATGTGCGAGCGGCCGATCTTTCGGCCGGCACGGTGTTCTATCTGTACACGCCGTTCGAAGGCGCGATGCTGCGCGAAGTGCTGGACATGCTGCAGGCGGAGGCGGCCCGGCGCGAGATCCGCATCTGCACGCTTGGACCTTGCACCGCGGCCGTTGCACAGGAACGTTGGCTGCGGGCCGCCGGTTCGTGGGAGATCCATCGGCCTGCCATGTTTCGCAATGCTTGAACGCGGGACGTGGCGGCCGTCAGAGCTGCCCGATCACCCACTGCACCAGCAAACTGCTGACCGCCACCGCAACCCACACGCCCAGCCCCAGCAGGATCGGCCGCGCGCCGCTGGCGGCCATCTTGCGCAGGTTGGCGGACAGGCCGATCGCGGTGAGCGCCACGATGATCAGGAACTCGGCCAGCATGTGGATGGACGGCTGGATCGCCACGGGGATCACGCCGGCGGTGCGGATGGCGGACGCGACGAGGAACCACAGGATGAACCACGGGAAGATGCTGGCGAGGCTGAAGTGGCCGACGCTGCCGGCCTGCGCATGCCTGCGCTTCTCGCGTGCGGCGACGGCGAAGGCGAGCACCAGGCAGACCGGGATGATCAGGGTAGCGCGGGTGAGCTTGACGATCGTGGCGTAGTCGCCGGCGGTCTTGCTGAAACTGTAGCCGGCGGCGACCACCGACGAGGTGTCGTTGATCGCGGTGCCGGCCCACAGGCCGAAGCCCAGGTCGCTCAAATGCATCAGGTGGCCGAGCAGCGGGAACAGCAGCACCGCGACCAGGTTGAACAGGAAGATGGTGGAGATCGCGAACGCGGTGTCGTGGTCGTCCGGGCGGATGATCGGCGTGACCGCGGCGATCGCCGAGCCGCCGCAGATCGCGGTGCCCACGCCGATCAGGATCTTCAGCTTGTCGTGCACGCCGAGCCAGCGACCGAGCAGCCAGGCGGCGAGGAAGGCCACGGTCATCGTCACCAGGGTGACCGACAGCGACTCGAGACCGGTCTTCGCCACCTGGTCGAGGCTGAGCCCGAAGCCCAGCGCGATGATCGACCACTGCAGCACCTTCTTGCCGGCGAACGCGATGCCGGGGTTGTAGCGTTCGCCCGGCGACAACAGGTTGCGCACCACGATGCCCAGCACGATGCCGATCACCGGGCCGCCGATCAGCGGCGCCCAGCGCCCCAGCAGCAACGCCAGCAGGCCGATCCCCACCGCCAGCAGCAGGCCAGGGACACGTTGTCGAACGAGCGTGGGGGTAACCGCAAGGGATGGTGCGTTCATGCATGGACTCCGGCAATCGCGCCATTGTCTGCCCGTACATCAATCAGGAAAATTTGGAATATGTGATGGGACGTATAAGGAAAGCTGATAAGATCGGCTGATGATGAACATCAGCCCGCGCCAGCTGGACGTGTTCGTGCAGATTGCGCTGCACGGCAGCGTGCGTGCCGCCGCCGAGCGGCTGCACCTGACCCAGCCCGCGGCCAGCATGGCGCTGGCGGAGATGGAGCGGCAGCTGGATGCGGCGCTGTTCGACCGCGAGCGCGGCCGCTTGCGCCTGAATGCCCGTGGCCGCGAGCTGCTGCCGCTGGCGCAGGAACTGCTGGAACGCCATGCCGAGTTCGGCCGGCGCGGACGCGAGGAGGGCGCCGAGCTGGGCGGCGAACTGCGCATCGGCGCCAGCAACACGGTGGGCAATTACCTGGTCGGCGAACTGCTCGGCGGATTCGTGCGCGCGCACCCGCAGGTGGCGATCCGCCTGCGCGTGGCGAATACCGAGACGATTGCCGCCGCCATGCTCGAACACAGCCTGGACGTCGGCTGCGTCGAAGGCCCGGTGGCGCATCCGCTGCTGGAAGTGCGGCCGTGGCGCGACGACCTGCTGGTGGTATGTGCGCCGCCGGAACATCCGCTGGCGCGCCGGCGCGGGCTGAAGCCTGCGGATTTCGCCGGTGCACGCTGGGTGCTGCGCGAGCCCGGCTCGGCCACGCGCGCCACCAGCGAGCGCGTGCTGGCGCAGTTGCCGCCCGGCGAAACCGTGCTGGAACTGGATCAGATCGAAGCGATCAAGCAGGCCGTGGTGGCCGGGCTGGGCATCGCCTGCCTGCCCGCGGTGGCGGTCACCGACGCGCTGGCGACCGGGCGGCTGAAGGCGCTGAAGACGCCGTTCCTCGACCTGGGCCGCAAGCTCTCGCTGCTGCTGCACCGACGGAAGTACCGCGGCGCGCTGCTGGACGCGTTCCTCGAGGGGATCGACCTCGATCGTGCTCGCTGAGCCGGCGGCAGGCCGTCCCTGGCCTGCGCGCGCCGGGACTTATTGCTTCATCGCCACGAACGACATGTGGGTGTCGTGCAGCTTGTCGTCGACGGCGATGGTCATGCTCCTGCCATCTGGCGCGACAGTCATCTTCGCCACGCTGATCACCTTGCCGTCGCGCTTGGCGGTTTCCTGCATGACGTGCTGGCCCAGCTTTCGCACCGAGACGCTGGTTGCGCCGGGATCGCCCTTGTAGGGGGCGTCGCTGCCGTCCATCTTCGCGCTGTACGACTCGCCGGTTGGAGCGCTCATGCTGAACGTGTCGCCGTCGACCTTGTAGCTGCGGGTGAGCGCGTTGTCCGAGACGCTGCCGTAGCTCTGCGTGCGCCACGAGCCGGAAACCGCGTGCGCGCCGGCCGGTCCCTTCGCCACGCGCACCATGGTGCCGTTGCCGGTCACCGGGTCGGTGCTGTTGTTGCTGCTGTCGGTAAACTCGAAGTTCGCCGTCTTGCCGTCGGCGGCCACGGTCATGGTCGAGTTCGAGATGACCTTGCCGTCCTTCTTGTCGATCTCATGGATCGCGTGGTCGTCGACGACGGTAACCGCCATCGTGTCGTAGTACGGATGGCCGCTGACCGGCTGGTCGGTGCCGTCGGCCTTCACGCTGACCGGTGGAACGCAGGTCTTGCAGTGGTACATGCCGTTCTGCAGCAGCAGGACGTCGGGCTTCTTCGGCATCTCGACCTTCTTCAGGTCGATCTTCCAGGTGCCGTCGAAGGCGCTTTGCGCCGTGGCCGGCGAGGGCATGAGGCATGCCCCCAGCAACCCTCCCAGAAGTACAGCGACAAGTGACTTGTTCATGATGACACTCCCCATGGCCGTGGATCGGTTCGATGAGATGCGGAGTTGTCGTGCCGGAGTCCGGGCGGTGAAGAGCGTGCACGCAGCTGGTTTTCCCCTGAACCGCTGACAATGCGCCGGGAAATGTAAAGCGCAGCGAAACGATTCGTGACGAAAAGGGGGGATGAGCCTTCGTCGGAAGCAGGGGCTCAGTTCGTGGCGGCTGCGTCCACGATGTCGTTCAACATCGCCTCGGCCTGCTCGTGGGTATGTGCGCGCAGCAACTGCGCGGCGTGGCGGCGCAGGTGGGCGTGGTCGAGCGTGGCCAGGCGGTCGCGCACCTGCAGGATCTGCGCCGGGTGCATGCTGAATTCATCGAGCCCGAGCAGCAGCAGCAGCGCGGTGAAGTTCACGTCGCCGGCGATCTCGCCGCACAGGCTGACCGGCTTCCCGGCGCGGCGGCCGGCGCTGAGCACGTGCGAGATCAGCCGCAGCAGCGCCGGCTGCAGCGGGTTGTAGATGTTTTCCAGCGCGTCGTTGCCGCGGTCGGCGGCGAGGACGTACTGGGCCAGGTCGTTGGTGCCGATGGCCAGGAAGTCGGCGTGCTCCAGCAGGGCGCGCACGTTGATCGCCGCCGCCGGCACCTCGATCATCGCGCCCAGCGGCAGTTTCTCCGGCAGGTCGATGGCTTCGCGCTTCAGGTCCTGCCGTGCCAGCTTGAACAGCGTGCGCACCGCGATCAGCTCGTCGGGCTGGGTCACCATCGGCACCAGCACGCGCATGGGGCCGTAGCAGGCGGCGCGCAGGATCGCGCGGATCTGCGTGGTGAACACCGCCGGATAGCGCAGCGACAGGCGCACGCCGCGCACGCCGAGCGCGGGATTGTCCTCGCCGCGCAGGGTGAGTCCGGCGGCATCGGCCTTGTCGGCGCCCAGGTCCAGCGTGCGGATGGTCACCGGCAGGCCGCCCATGCCCATCACCAGGTCGCGGTAGGCGATGAACTGCTCGTCTTCCGACGGCAGGCCCTTGTGCTTGAGGAACAGGAATTCGGTGCGGTACAGGCCCACGCCGTCGGCGCCGCGGGCGCGCGCCATCGCCACGTCGGCGGGCGTTTCGGCGTTCGCCAGCAGCGCGATCTCGACGCCGTCGCGGGTGCGCGTGGGCGCGTTCGCCAGCTTGGCCAGGCGACGGCCTTCGGCCACGGCCTCGCGCTGCCATGCGCGATAGCGCGACAGGTCCTGCGCGGCCGGATGCACGATCGCCTCGCCGCGCTCGGCATCGAGCAGGATCAGGTCGTCGTCGTGGATGTTCGACAGCGCGTCGCGGGTGCCCACCAGCATCGGCAGGCCGAGGCTGCGCGCCAGGATCGCGCTGTGCGAATACGCGCTGCCGGAGCTGGCGACCACGCCGAGCAGGCCGTTGCCGGCCAGCTGCGCCATGTCGCCCGGCGCGATGTTGTCGGCGATCAGGATCTCGCCCACGCGCGCGGCCAGCTTGCGCTCCTCCGGGCTGGTCTGCCGCTGCAGCGCGGAGATCACCCGGTTGATCACCTGCTCGACGTCTTCCTTGCGGCTGCGCAGGTAGGGATCGTCCATCGCCTCGAACACGGCGGACAGGCGGTCGCGCTGCTTCTTCAGCGCGGCGCCGGGACGGTAGTGGCCGATCTTTACCAGGTCGTCCAGTCCGCGCAGCAGTTCCGCATCGTCCAGCAGCAGGCTGTGCGCGTCGATGAATTCGTTGACCTCGCGCGCCAGCGCGCCGTGCAGCTTGCCGCGCAGCTCGCGCAGTTCCTGCCGCGCGGTGTCCAGCGCCTGGTGCAGCTTCGCCAGTTCGCCCTCGATCTCGTGCTCGGCCAGCGGGCGGGTGTCCACCGTGTAGCGGCTGGGCTGCACCAGCCGGGCACGGCCCAGCGCCATGCCGTGAGCGGCGATGGTGCCGTGGAGGATGTGTCTCACCGGTGGCTCCTTGCGGAGCCGGGAATCGAGGGTCGGGAACGGGGAGTTGGCAAAGCCGGCAGCATGAGGCCGACGGCGAACCGCCAGCCCGCGCGCGCTCTGCTTCCACCGGTTCCCCATTCCCGATTTCCGATTCCCATACCAGTCATGCTCCCTCGTCGAACTTGCGTTCGAACAGCTGAACCACGGCGGCCAGCGCGGATTCCTCGTCCGGCCCGTCGACGCGAACGGTCAGCGGGCTGCCGAGGCCGGCGGCCAGCATCATCACGCCCATGATGCTTTGCGCGTTGACCTCGCGGCCCTTGCTGACCAGCCACACGGTGGATTTGAAACCCTGTACCAGTTGCACCAGCTTGGCCGAGGCGCGGGCGTGCAGTCCCAGCTTGTTGGTGATGACGATGTCTTGCTCACGCATGGTCGATGAAGATTCCCCCGCGGCCACCGCTGGCGGCGATCTCGGCCAGTTCGTCCAGTGGTTTTTCCGCATAGTTGAGTACGCGCAGCAGCATCGGCAGGTTGAGGCCGGAGACGCAGCGAAGATGCACGCCGAGCGCGCCCAGCGACAGGCCGATATTGCACGGCGTGGCGCCGTACAGATCGGCCAGGATCAACACGCCGTCGCCCTGGTCGAGTTCGCGCGCGTGATGTGCGGTAAGCGTGCGCATCACGTCCGGGTCGGCGCTGGGCGGCACTTCCACCGCGGCCACCTGCAGCGGCAGCCTCGGCATCACGTGATGCGCCGCGGAGATCAGCGCGTGGCCGACCGCCTCATGGGTCATCAGCAGCACGCCGACGCTCATGGCCGGCGGCCCGAGATGTTTGCAGGAGCCGTCATCATCACTCCAGCTCGCGATGGAAGGTGAGCACGCCTTCGCGGCGATCGCGATAGTGCGCGGCGAGCTTCTCGACCAGGTAGACCGAACGGTGCCTGCCGCCGGTGCAGCCGATCGAGATGGTCACGTAACTGCGGTCGTCCTGTTCGAAGCGCGGCAGCCAGGCGTCCAGCCAGCGCGCGGTGTCGGCGAAGTATTCGCCGACCAGCGGTTCCGCATCGAGGAACTCGCGCACCGGCGCATCCTTGCCCGACAGCGGGCGCAGGCGCGGGTGCCAGTGCGGGTTCGGCAGGCAGCGCGCATCGAACACGAAGTCCGCGTCCAGCGGCAGCCCGCGCTTGAACGCGAACGACTGGAACATCAGGGTCAGCCCTTCGGTGGCCTGCGCGTAGCCGGTGGCGACCAGCCGGCGCAGCTGGTGGACATTGAGTTCGCTGGAGTCGATCACCTTTTCGGCGATCGCCATCAGCGGGCGCAGCAGCCGGCGTTCCTCGACGATCGCGTCCGCCAGCGATACGCCACGGGTGGCCAGCGGATGACGGCGGCGGGTTTCCGAATAGCGCTTGATCAGCACTTCGTCGCGGCAATCCAGAAAAATCAGATGCACCTGCACGCCGGCCGCGGCCAGTTCCGACAGCACGGTCGGCATGTGCGCGAAATCGGTGCCGCGGTTGCGCACGTCCACGCCCACGGCGATGCGCCGCGGCCGGCCGCGGCGGTCGCCACTGATGGCTGCGTTGACCAGTTGCGGCAGCAGCACCGAAGGCAGGTTGTCGACGCAGTAAAACTCCAGGTCCTCCAGCGCGCGCAGCGCCACCGTCTTGCCGCCGCCGGACATGCCGGTCAGCACGATCAGGTGGACCTCGTGCGGGTCGGTCAGCGGGTTGGGCGGGGGGATGTCGTCACTCATGCTTTCACCATGGAGGCAAACGGCGCAGCTGGTGCGCCTGGCGGTCGATGAAGGTCTGCGCCGGGTCGATGCCCTTGCTCTTCAACGCATGGTTGCGCACGGCGGCCTCGACCAGCACCGCCAGGTTGCGGCCCGACGCCACCGGGAGGGTGATCATCGGCACCTGCACGTCGAATATCTCGCGGTGGCCGATGTCGCCGGTGAGGCGGGTCAGCGCGTCGGTCTCCTCGCCGTCGCGCAGCGGCTTGAGGTGGACCACCAGGCGCAGGTACTTGGACGTCTTGACCGACATGTGGCCGAACATCTCGCGCACGTTGAGCACGCCCAGCCCGCGCACTTCCAGCAGGTCCTGCAGCAGCTCGGGACAGGTGCCGTCGATCACGTCCGGTGCGATCAGGGTGAATTCGGTGGCGTCGTCGGCGACCAGCCGGTGGCCGCGGCTGATCAGTTCCAGCGCCAGCTCGCTCTTGCCGGAGCCGGCCTCGCCGGTGATCAGCACGCCGATGGAGAACACTTCCAGGAACACGCCGTGCAGGGTGGTCTTGGCCGCCAGCATGCGCGCCAGGTGGTACTGCAGGTAAGTCAGCAGTTCGTGGCCGCGCTTGGGACTGATCCACAGCGGCGTGTTGGTTTCCTCAGCCACCTCGCGCAGGTCGGCCGGCACGGTCTGGTCCTTGGTCACGATGAGCGCCACCGGCTGGTAGGCGGCGATCTTGTGCATCACCTCCCAGCGCTGGCGCGAGTCCAGCCCGTCGAGGAAGTTCAGCTCCTCCGAGCCGATGATCTGGATCTTGTTCGGATAGATGACGTTGAGGTAGCCGATCAGCGACGGCCGGCGCGCCTGCGCCACGCCCGGCTCGAGCACGCGCGACTCCCCGCGCATGCCGGACACCCAGCGCAGGGCCATGCGTTCGTGAACGCCATCGTAGAGTTGTCGCGCGCTGATCCGATCCAAACCTGGGGTCCTTTCGCCGCATGTCGATGCCCGACGGGCCTTTGCGGCGGCATGACCATTGTGCCAGCTTGGACGGATACGCGTGTTCAGAGCGGAAAACGGCCCGCCCTGGAACGGGCGGGCCGCGATCGACCGGACGCCGCCGGGATCAGCCGTACTGGCGCTCTTCGCGCGCTTCGCGCTGGTGTTTGTCGGCGACCTTTTCACGGTACTTGCGCAACTGGGCGACCAGTTTGTCGAACAGCACGTCGAGGGAGGCGTACATGTCGGCCTCGGTCGCTTCGGCGTGCAGGGTGGCGCCGATGACGCCCAGGGTGCCGTCCGCGCGGTGCTGGAGCTTGTCGACCGACAGCACGATCGCAAGGCTCTTCAATTTGTCGTCGAGGCGGGTGAGGCGGTCGAGCTTGGCGGTGGCGTGGTCGCGCAGGGCCGGGGTGACTTCAATCTGCTGGCCGCTGAGTTGGAATTGCATGGGGCGCCTCCTCTGGTGGTGCAGTGCCGCTTTTCGCGGCGGGGTGGACATGCCGGGCCCGGGGGCCGGGCACATCGTCAATCACTCTCTAGCAGGTATGGGAGCGCTTTTCCGTTAACCAAGTTCCCGCGTGTGTCCCTGGTGACAATCAGCTGGCGCGCTGGCGCTCGCTGGACGTGGGAATGCGCAGTCCTTCCCGGTACTTGGCGACGGTGCGGCGGGCGACCTGGATGCCCTTGCGCTGCAATTCCTCGGCGATCGCCAGGTCGGACAACGGCTTGCGCACGTCCTCGGCCTCGATCAGCTTGCGCAGCATGGCCTGGATCGCGGTGGCCGAGGCGCTGCCGCCGTCCTCGGTGGAGACGCCGCTGGAAAAGAAGTATTTCAACTCGAACGTGCCGCGCGGGGTGTGCATGTACTTGCGGGTGGTGACGCGCGAAATGGTGGATTCGTGCATGCCCACTTCCTCGGCCACCTCGCGCAGCACCAGCGGGTGCATGGCTTCGGGGCCGTAGTCGAGGAAGGCGCTTTGCCGCCGCACGATCGCCTCGGCGACCTTGAGCAGGGTCTCGGCGCGCGATTCCAGGCTCTTGATCAGCCAGCGCGCCTCCTGCAGCTGGCCGCGCATCCAGCTGGCATCCTCGCCGCGGGCCTGGGCGATCAGGCCGCAGTAGTGCTGGTTCAGGCCCAGCCGCGGCTGCGCGTCCGGGTTCAGGCTGACCCGCCAGCGGCTGCCGTCGCGCAGCGCGTAGACGTCCGGTGCGACGTATTCCACCGGGGTGGCGTCGAGCGCTGCACCCGGACGCGGATCGAGGCTGCGGATCAGCACGGCGGCCGCCGCCACGTCGTCTTCGCTGGCGCGCAGGCGCCGCGCCAGTCGGGCGACGTCGTTGCGCGCGAGCAGGTCGAGTTCGGCGTCGACGATGCGCAGCGCCAGGTCGCGCTGCGGCGTATCCGGGTCGAACTGCTCCAGTTGCACGCGCAGGCAGTCGCGCAAGTCGAGGCTGCCCACGCCGGTGGGATCGAAGCCCTGCAGCCGGCGGCGCACGGCCTCGACCTCCTCGACGCTGGCGTTGAAGTCGGCGGGCAGGGCGGCGAGCACCGCCTCCAGCCCTTCACCCAGGTAGCCGGCGGGATTGAGCGCGTCGATCAGCACGGTGGCGATCAGGTGCTGGCGCGGGTTGAATGAGGCCAGGTTGAGCTGCCACAGCAGGTGCTGCTGCAGCGTTTCCGGCGCGGCGTTCTGCGGCTCGAAATCGTCGTCGCCGCGCGCGCTGCTGTTGCTGTTGCCCCCGTTGTTGCTGGAGAAGTCGATCGGCGTTTCGGCCACGCCGCCGCCGTCCGACCAGTCACCGGCGTCGCCGTCGTCATTGTTGCTGGCGGCGACCGCCTCGACGCTGGGGTATTCGCTTTCGGTCTCGACGCTCTCGGTCGCCTCGTCGTCCTCGACTTCCTCCGCGAATTCCAGCAGCGGGTTGCTTTCGGCGATCTGCCGCAGTTCGGTTTCCAGCTCCAGTTGCGACAGTTGCAGCAAGCGTATCGCCTGCTGCAGTTGCGGCGTCAGGGTCAGTTGCTGGTGGAGGCGAAACTGTAGCGCGGGTTTCATGCCAGCCGGATCGAAGGAAGTCGCGACCATCGTAACGCTTGCCCGCAGGTGCGGCCATAGCTGCGGTCCGCAGCAAAAGCGGACCGCGACAGGTAATTCAGAGCCGGAATTCGCGGCCCAGGTAAACCTCGCGCACCTTCTCGTCGGCGAGGATGTGCGCCGGGGTGCCGCGCGACAGCACCTCGCCGTCGTTCAGGATGTAGGCGCGGTCGCAGATGCCCAGGGTTTCGCGCACGTTGTGGTCGGTGATCAGCACGCCGATGCCGCGCTCCTTCAGGTGCCGCACGATGCGCTGGATCTCGCCGACCGAGATCGGGTCGACCCCGGCGAACGGTTCGTCCAGCAGCATGTAGCGCGGGTTGGCGGCCAGCGCGCGGGCGATCTCGACCCGGCGCCGCTCGCCGCCGGACAGGCTGATGCCCTTCTGCCCGGCGATGTGGGCGATCTTCAGTTCGTCCAGCAGGTTTTCCAGCTCGGCGCCGCGCTGCTGTTCGCTGAGCCCGTCGCGCAGTTCCAGCACGGCCATGATGTTGTCGGCCACGCTGAGCCGGCGGAACACCGACGCCTCCTGCGGCAGGTAGCCGATGCCGAGCCGGGCGCGCGCATGCATCGGCAGGCCGGTGATGTCCCGCTTGTCCAGCTTGATCGTGCCGCCATCGGCCTCGATCAGGCCGACCACCATGTAGAAGCAGGTGGTCTTGCCGGCGCCGTTGGGGCCAAGCAGGCCGACCACCTCGCCTTCGCGGATCGAGAAGCCGAAATCGCGAACGACCTGGCGCGCCTTGAAGCTTTTCTGCAGACCTTCGGCGGAGAGCACGTCAGGGTTGTTCCTGCGCTGGGGCCGGACTGCTCTGCGCCGGGGCCGGCGAGGTAGAGGCCGGCGTGGATGAGGATGCGGCAGGCGTGGCCGGTTTCGGCTTGGGCTGGAAGGTCATGTGCACCATGCCATCGCCACTGCTCTCGCCGGTCATCTGGCTGGTCTGCGTGTTGTAGGTCAGCTTGTCGCCCTGGGCTTCGCCACGGCCTTTCTGCTTGACCGATGCATTGCCGGTCAGCACGGCGACCTGCTTGACGTTGTCGTAGTCGATCGCGGTGGCATCGCCCTGCATGAGGTTGCCGCTGTCATCGAGCTGTTCGATGTGGGCCGGCGTGCCGGTGATGACCACCCGCGTGACGCTGTTGTCCGCGTCCAGGTAAGCGGTGGCCAGCGCGCCGGTTGCCTTCAGGGTGCCCTGGGTGAGCAGCACGTTGCCCTTGTAGTGAATGACGCCATTGGCTTGCTGGGTTGCGTCGAATGATTTCGCCGCGATGTTCGCCGGCTTCTGGCGGTCATCCTTGCGGGCAAGCGCGGGTTGCAGCATGGCCAGTCCCAAGCCCAGGATCGCGAGCTTAACGGCTCGGCTTGGCTGGCATGAACGTGCTGTGGACATCATCGAGCAACTCCAGGTGCTTGTTGGTGAGGTTGGCGCGCATGCCGACCCCGCTGATTGTAGATGCTCCTTGAACGATCCGTGCCGGTGCAGCGGTCTCCAGGCGGTTTTCCTTCGGCCAGGCGGTGACATCGGAAGTATGCATCTCGGTGGCCGGCGTACTGCCGAATGCCGGCCTGTGCATGGTCACCGGACCCTGCAGCTTGAGCAGGCTGCCATCCTTGTTGACCCAGCCGTACAACGATTCACCCTGCCAGTCAGGTGTACCGGCCTGCCTGGCCGGCAACTGGAAGGTGGGCGAGTTGAGATACAGCGAATCGTCGCCTTCGCGGCGCTCCAGGTGCGGCGCCTGCAGGCGGAAACTGGGTTGTCCCGTGGCGTTGAATTCGGTCATCCGGGCGTCGGTCAGCGTGTAGCTGGAGCGCGGCGGACCGACGAAATCGCTGGTCTTCGGTGCTGGCCCGAACCACCACAGCAGCAGTTGGGCCACGCCCGCGGCGAGCGCGATGGCGAGGGTCGCGGCCGGCAGGCGCCGGTCGCGCAGGTAGCGGCGAAGGCTCACTGCCAGCGCTCCCACTCGGCGTCGCTCTTGCTCTGGGCATGCAGGATCAGGTCGCAGACCTCGCGCGCCGCGCCCATGCCGCCGCTACGCGTGGTCTGCCAGTGCGCCGCCTCGGCCACCCACGGGTGGGCGTTCGCCACCGCCACGGCCAGCCCGGCGATGCGCATCGGCGGCAGGTCGGGCAGGTCGTCGCCGGTGAAGGCGGCCTGTTCGGGGGTGAGGTTCAACGCATCGAGCAATTCCCGCAGGCAGGCGCGCTTGTCGCTCTGGCCCTGGTAGACGTGGGCGATGTCCAGCTCCTCGGCACGCAGCGCGACCGGGTGGCTGATCCGCGCGGTGATGATGGCCACCTGCACGCCGTTCGCCTGCAGCCGCTTCAGGCCTAGCCCGTCGTGCACGTGGAACACCTTGGTCTCGCGACCGTCTTCGCCGTACCACAGGCGCCCGTCGGTCAGCGTGCCGTCCACGTCGAACACCGCCAGGCGGATCCGCGCGGCGCGCTCGAGAATATCGGCGGTGAGGTTGGCCAGATGCATGCGCAAATCGTGGGTTCGTGCCAGGAAGGGACGGGGTTCGAAGAGGGATCAGACCACGCGGGCACGGAGCAGATCATGAATGTTCAGTGCGCCGACCACGTGCTGTTCGTCGTCGACCACCAGCAGCGCGTGGATCTGGTACTTCTCCATCAGCTGCGCCGCTTCCGCCGCCAGCTTGTCGGCGCCGATCGTCTTCGGGCCGCGCGTCATCAGTTCGGCCACGGTGGCGCCGCGCAGGTCCACGCCCTCGTCGTCCAGCGCGCGGCGCAGGTCGCCGTCGGTGAAGACCCCCAGCAGGCGCTGTTCGGCGTCGACCACGGCGGTCATGCCCAGGTGCTTGCGGGTCATCTCGACCAGGGCCGCGGTGAGGCTGGCGTCCGGCGATACCCGCGGCACGTCGTCGCCGGTGTGCATCACGTCGCTGATGTGCAGCAGCAGGCGCCGGCCCAGCGCGCCGGCCGGGTGCGAGCGGGCGAAGTCGTCCGAGGTGAAGCCGCGCGCCTCCAGCAGCGCGATCGCCAGCGCGTCGCCCAGCACCAGCGCCACCGTGGTGCTGGTGGTCGGCGCCAGGCCGAGCGGGCAGGCCTCGCTGGAGATGCTGCCGTCCAGGTGCACGTCGGCCTGGGTTGCCAGCGAGGAACCGGGACGGCCGGTGATCGCGATCAGCGGGATGCCCTGGCGCTTGATCACCGGCAGGATGAGCAGCAGCTCGTCGGTCTCGCCGGAATAGGAGATCGCCAGCACCACGTCCTGCGGCAGGATCATGCCGAGGTCGCCGTGGCTGGCCTCGCCCGGGTGCACGAAGAACGCCGGCGTGCCGGTGGAGGCCAGGGTGGCGGCGATCTTGCGCCCGATATGCCCGGACTTGCCCATGCCGCTGACCACCACGCGGCCCTTGCAGCCCAGGATCAGCCGGCAGGCCTCGACGAAGGCCGGTCCGATCCGTGCTTCCAGCGCCTCGACGGCGGCCGCTTCGGTGGCGATCACCGTGCGCGCGCTGCGCGTGATGACGTCCGGGTTCAGGTCGATCGGGGCGGGCGGGGCGATGCGTGCGTTCATGGGGGCTCGATGAAAGGGCGGGACGAAGGCCCGGGTAGCCGTGGCGGGCGGCCCCGTTCGGGCCGATCTGGAACCGCTGTCATTTCTGCGCCAGCGGATTTCCATTACCATGGCATATCCGCATTTTAACGTCATAAGCCAGCGCAATGGATTCCAGTCGTGACGGAATCCGCTCCCGGCTGGCCCGAGCCCCGCATGGAACACTCCCCGATGGACCCCGCCCGCATCCAGGCGATGATCGAAAATGGCCTGCCCGGTGCCCGGGCCGAGGTCAGCGGGGCCGATGGCGTGCATTTCGAGGCCACCGTGATCGCCAGTCAGTTCGCCGGCAAGCTGCCGCTGGCGCGGCATCGGCTGGTGTATGCCACGCTGGGCGAATTGATGGGCGGCGCGATCCACGCGCTGGCCCTGAAGACCCTGACTCCCGAGGAAGCCGCAGCGCGCCAAGGGTGATCTCCGCTCGAATTAAAAGTCCGGCATGGATGCCGGTTCTTCTTCTGCGCTCATGGAAGAGCGCCCAAGTTTAGGAACCACGATGGCCAAGATCCTGATCAGCGGCGGCACGCCGCTCCATGGCGAGGTCGGCATTTCCGGCGCCAAGAATGCCGTGCTGCCGATCCTTGCCGGCTGCCTGCTGGCCGATGAGCCGGTCAGCATCGGCAACGTACCGCATCTGCACGACGTCACCACGTTCATCGAACTGCTCGGCCAGATGGGCGTGCAACTGGTGCTGGACGACCGCATGAAGATGCACGTCGACCCACGCACCACCAGCACCTGCGTGGCGCCCTACGACCTGGTGCGCACGATGCGCGCCTCGATCCTGGTGCTCGGCCCGCTGGTGGCGCGCTTCGGCCAGGCCGAGGTCTCGCTGCCGGGCGGCTGCGCGATCGGCTCGCGTCCGGTCGACCAGCACATCCGCGGCCTGCAGGCGCTGGGCGCCGAGATCACGGTCGAGAACGGCTACATCAAGGCGAAGGCGTCGCGGCTGAAGGGCACCCGCATCGTGATGGACATGGTCACCGTCACCGGTACCGAGAACATCATGATGGCGGCCACGCTGGCCCAGGGCACCACGGTGATCGAGAACGCGGCGCAGGAGCCCGAGGTGGTCGACCTGGCCCACTGCCTGATCGCGATGGGCGCGCAGATCGAGGGTGCCGGCACGTCGACCATGGTGATCCATGGCGTCGAGCGCCTGCACGGCGCCGAGTACGAAGTGCTGCCCGACCGCATCGAGACCGGCACCTTCCTGGTCGGCGCGGCGATGACCGGCGGCAAGGTGCGCGCGCGCCACGCCCGCGCCAACACGCTCGAGGCGGTGCTGGCCAAGCTGGAGGAAGCCGGCGCGCACATTTCCACCGGCGACGACTGGATCGAGCTGGACATGGGCGGGCGCCGGCCGAAGGCGGTCAACATCAGCACCGCGCCGTACCCGGCGTTCCCCACCGACATGCAGGCGCAGTTCACCGCGCTGAACTGCGTGGCCGAGGGCACCGGCGTGGTCACCGAGACGGTGTTCGAGAACCGTTTCATGCATGCGCACGAGCTGCAGCGCCTAGGCGCGGACATCCGCCTCGAGGGCAATACCGCGGTGGTGCAGGGCGTCGCGCAGATGAGCGGCGCGCCGATCATGGCCACCGACCTGCGCGCCTCGGCCTGCCTGGTGCTGGCAGGCCTGGTCGCCAAGGGCGACACCACGGTCGATCGCGTCTACCACATCGACCGCGGCTACGAGAACATCGAGGAAAAGCTCGGCGTGCTCGGCGCAAAGATCCGCCGCCTGCCGAATTGATCGGCTCCGTATCGCGCACGGCAAAAAGCCCGGCATTGCCGGGCTTTTTGGTGCTGGTTGGGCATGAGAAACTCAGTCGGCTTTGTAACTCACCAGCTCCATCACCATGTCGCCGCCGTCGTGCTGCGACAGTTTCACCGGCAGCGGATAGCGGTCGGGCGCGTACCACGCGCTGAAGCCGCGGTCGGCGTCGGTGCGCTCGATCCGTTCGGCGCCGAAGCTGCCGGCGGGAACCTTGACCGTTTCCTTGCCGGTCACCTTGAAGTTCTGCACCTGCACTTCCTGGCGCACCGCGACCGGCAGCGCGACCTGCTGCTTGCCGTCGCGCAGGGCCAGGCCCAGCGCCAGCGCGAGGGTGTTGCGCTCGACCATGCCGGGGCTGCTCGGATAGGTCTGCGGACCCTTGCCCTCGTCGACGGTGACCTGCTTTTTCGCCCAGTCGACCACCATGTGGCGCTGCTTGGTCTTCACTGCCGCCTGCAGCTGGTAGTCGTAGCTGATCGCCTCGGGCACGTCGCCCTTCCAGCGGAAGCGCGAGCTTTCCGTGACGCTGGCGCCGAGCAGGGCGGCCAGTCCGCCGGTGCCCTTGACGTCCTTGCTGTAGATCCACTCGCCGTTGCCGGCCGCGCGCAGGGTCACCGTGGCCTGGCCCATCGGCGAACCGCCCTGCGACACGTCGTAGGTCGCGGTGAACGCGGAGGGCGTGGCGGCGCGTGCGGCCGGGGTGCCGAGCAGCAGGCCGAGGCCGAGCAGGGGAGCGAGCAGGGGTCGGATAGTCATGCGCCGAGTCTGCCGAGGCCGGGCTGAACCGGCTTTAAGGCTGCAGTCCGTGCTCACCCAGCCGCAACGGCGACGCCAGCGGCTGGCCGTCGAAGCGAGCTGCCTGGCCGTCCCATTGCAGGCGCCCGCTGACCAGCAGGGCCAGCACCGTGGGCAGCAAGCGGTGCTCCAGTGGCAGCAGCCGTTGCGCCAGCAACTGCTCGTCATCGCCGGCTTCGATCGGCAGGTATGCCTGTGCGATCACCGGGCCGCCGTCCAGTTCGGCGGTGACGAAATGCACGCTGGCGCCGTGCTCGCGGTCGCCCGCTTCCAGCGCACGGCGATGCGTGTGCAGGCCGCGGTATTTCGGCAGCAGCGAAGGGTGGATGTTGATGATGCGCCCCACCCACGGCTTGAGCGCCTCGCCGTCGAGGATGCGCATGAAGCCGGCCAGCACCAGCCAGTCGGCGCCGCTGGCGGCGATGCGCTGGAACAGGTCCAGGTCGAACGCACGACGGTCCGGATAGCCGCGCGGATCCAGCGCCAGGGTGGGAATGTTCGCCGCCTCGGCCAGGCGCAGCGCGCCGGCACTGGCCTTGTCGCTACCGACCAGCACGAACTCGACCGGCAGTTCGCCGCGCTCGCGCGCGTCGAGCATCGCAGCGAGGTTGCTGCCGCGCCCGGAAGCGAGCACGGCGACTTTGGCAGGTGCGGCTGTCACGGAGCGGTTCAGCCGATATGCACGCGTTCGTCGTTCTTCGCGGGCACGATGTCGCCGATCACCGAGCTGGCCAGACCATGCTTCGCCAGCAGCGCGGATGCGCCGGCCACCGCGTCGCGCGGCAGGATCACGGTGAAACCGACGCCGCAGTTGAACGTGCGCCACATTTCCTCGCGCGCCACGTTGCCTTCGCGCATCAGCCAGTCGAACACCGGCGGCAACACGATGGCGGACGCGTCCAGCGCGATGGCGAGGCCGTCCGGCACCACGCGGATGATGTTTTCCTTGAGGCCGCCGCCGGTGATGTGGGCCATGCCGTGCACCGGACTCGCCTTCATCAATTCCAGCATCGACTTGACGTAGATCGTGGTCGGCGCCATCAGCGCATCGGCCAGCTTCACGCCGCCGAGGTCGAGGTCGAGTGGATTGCCGGCGCGCTCGAGGATCTTGCGGACCAGCGAATAGCCGTTTGAGTGCGGGCCGCTGGAGGCCACGCCCAGCACCACGTCGCCGGCGACGATCGCCGCGCCGGTCAGCATCTGCGACTTCTCCACTGCGCCCACGGTGAAGCCGGCCAGGTCGTATTCGCCCGGCGGGTACATGTCCGGCATCTCGGCGGTTTCGCCGCCGATCAGCGCGCAGCCGGCCAGTTCGCAGCCTTTCGCGATGCCGCCGACCACCGCCACCGCGGTGTCCACATCCAGCTTGCCGGTGGCGAAGTAGTCGAGGAAGAACAGCGGTTCGGCGCCCTGCACCAGCACGTCGTTGACGCACATGCCGACCAGGTCGATGCCGATCGTGTCGTGGCGGTTCAGGATCTGCGCCAGCTTCAGCTTGGTGCCCACGCCGTCGGTGCCGGACACCAGCACCGGCTCCCGGTAGCGGCCGCTCAAGTCGAACAGGCCGCCGAAACCGCCCAGTCCGCCCATCACCTCGGGGCGCGAGGTGCGCTTGACCAGCGGCTTGATGCGTTCGACCAGCGCATTGCCGGCGTCGATATCGACGCCGGCGGCGCGGTAGGTGAGGGCGTCAGACATGGCGAAAACCGGCGTGGGTGAAACGCGCAAGTTTACCAGCTTGTGGCGCCGTTGCCGGCCGGGCATGACGGGCTGCGTGACGGCCGCGATGGACGCTGGGAGCGCGATTGGGCAGACTTCCCGTGAGCTTCCACCCAGAAGATGCCCACACCCATGCGCCTGTCCCGTCTGTTGATCGCCACCCTGCTGCTGTTTCTTGCGGCGTTGCCGCCGCTGCGCGCGCAGGTTGCCGGCTCGCCGTATTCGGTGGTCGTGCCGGTCGCCGACACCAGCGACGTCCAGCGCGACCAGGCGTTCGCCACCGCGCTCGGCCAGGTGCTGACGCGGATCGCCGGCGGCCAGGACCTGCGCAGCAACCCCGGTTATGGCGACGCGCTGGGCAAGGCCGGTTCGATGGTGCAGAAGTTCCAGTACCAGCGCGCCGCGACCGGACTGATCCTGGACGTGGAGTTCGAGCCGGGCTCGGTGCGCCGGCTGGTGTCGAAGCTGGGCGTGCAGAGCGCGGGGATCAAGCCGCCGGTGCTGCTGTTGGTGCAGGGTAGCGATGGGCACCTGCTCGACCAGGCGGCCCTGGCCAGCCTGGCCGCGGCAGCCGGCGCGCGCGGCACCAACCTGGTCTATCCCGACAGCAATCCGCCGGATCCGGCCAAGGTCGCCGCCGCCGATCCGGCCGCGCTGGCGGCGGTCAACCGGCAGTACCACACCGGCCTGGTATTGCTCGGCAAGTTGCGCGACGGCAGCGCGGACTGGACGCTGATCTCCGGTGGCCAGGCGCAGCGCTGGAGCGGCCAGGGCACCAGCGCGGATGCGCTGCTCGGCGATGCCGGCAACGGCATGGTCGATCGCATCGGCAAGCAGCTCAACGTGATCGGCGCCGGCCCCAGCGAGGGCAAGCTGTGGGTCAGCGGGCTGGATTCGGCGATGGATTACGCGAACCTGGTGGCAACCCTCGAGGATGATCCGTCGGTGAAGCAGGTGCTGACCCTGGGCGCGCAGAACGACGGCGTGTTGCTGTACGTGAAGGCTTCCGTGCCGATGAGCGGTCTGGCCGCGAACCTCGCCGCCGGCGGCCACCTGCTGCTGCAGGGCGAGCCGCATCCGGGCGCGGATGCGAACCTGCGCTGGCTGAGGTGACTGGATGCGAGTCCCTCGCAAAACCCCGCACATCCCTGTGCGGACTATTCAAGTGACGTATAACCAATCCTTGCCGGGGCGTGCCGAGTGAATCAAGACAAGGACATCTCGCGCCGCTGGCAGCTGTTCGCCATCACGGCGGTCATCGTTTACCTGATCTGGCTGCTCGCGCCGGTGCTGATGCCGTTCGCCGTGGCCGCCATGCTGGCCTACCTGGGCGACCCGCTGGCCGACCGGCTGGAACGGCTGGGGCTGAACCGGATGTGGGCGGCCACGATCGTCTTCGTGGTGATCATGGTCGTGGTGGTCGGCGTGTTGGTGCTGCTGATCCCGCTGATCGCGCGCCAGGTCGAGAACCTGATCAACAACCTGCCACGCTACGGCGACTGGGCGCAGAACACCGTATGGCCATGGCTGCAGGCGCGCCTGCATCTGGACCCGCACACGTTCGACAGCGACCGCCTGCTGACCGCGATCAAGGAGCACATGGCTTCGATCGGTGGTGTCGCCACGGCAGTGTTGGGCAAGGTGTCGCGTTCCGGGCTGGGCATCGCGATGTGGCTGACCAACCTGGTGCTGATTCCGGTGGTGGCGTTCTACCTGCTGCGCGACTGGGATCGGCTGGTGGCCAAGATCGACGGCATGCTGCCGCGCTCGATCCAGCCCACCATCGCCTACCTGGCGAGCGAGTCGGACAAGATCCTGGGCGCGTTCGTGCGCGGCCAGCTGCTGGTGATGCTGGCGCTGGGCGTGTTCTACGGCGCCGGCCTGGGCGTGGTCGGGCTGACCGTGGGACCGCTGATCGGCATGGTCGCCGGCCTGCTCAGCTTCGTGCCGTACCTGGGCTTCATCATCGGCTTCGTCGCGGCGATCGTGGCGGCGCTGGTGCAATACGGCGACTGGACTCACGTGCTGTTGGTCTGCGGCGTGTTCGTGATCGGCCAGTTGCTGGAAGGCTACGTGCTGGTGCCCAAGCTGGTCGGCGACAAGATCGGCCTGCACCCGGTGGCGGTGATGTTCGCGGTGCTGGCCGGCGGCTACCTGTTCGGTTTCCTCGGCGTGCTGCTGGCGCTGCCGGCGGCGTCGGTGATCATGGTGCTGCTGCGCTACCTGATCGAGCGCTACCGCATGAGCGAGTTGTACAACCAGGCGGGGCCGGAGGATCCGGTGGTCGCCGAGGTGGAGGTCGCCGTGCATCGCGATGGCGAGGTCGAGGCCAGGGTCGAGCCGCCGCGGGACGACCGGGCCGAACCATGATCCCGCAGTTGCCGCTGGCCTTGCGCTGGCCGCGCCGCCAGCGCTTCGAATATTTCCATGCCGGCGCCAATGCCGCCGCGCTGGCCGCGGTGCAGGCATTGGCACGGGAACCCGGCGCGCCGTGGATCTACCTGCACGGCGCCGACGGCAGCGGCCGCAGCCACCTGCTGATGGCCGCCTGCCAGGCGGCAAGTGCAGCGGGACGGCGCGTGCAGTATCTGCCGCTGGCCACCTTGTCCGATCACGCCGCGGCCTTGCGCGGCGTCGCCGGCAGCGAATTGCTGGCGCTGGACGACCTCGGCGCGATCGCGGGCAAGCGCGAGGCCGAACACGCGCTGTTCGACCTGTACAACCGTGCCCGCGCCGAAGGCAGCGCGCTGCTGTTCGCCGCCGATGCCACCCCGACCCAGCTCGGCCTCGACCTGCCCGACCTGCGCTCGCGCCTCGGCGCCTGCACCCAGTTTGCACTCAAGCCGCTCGACGATGACGAACGCCGCGTTGTACTGAAGGCGCAAGCTGCCGCGCGCGGCATCGAACTGGACGACAGCGTGCTGGACTGGCTGTTCGCCCGCTACGCGCGCGACCTGGGCGCGCTGCTGGATCTGCTCGACAAGCTGGATGCGGCGTCGCTGGCAGCGCAGCGGCGGATCACCATTCCGTTCCTGCGAGGGTTCCTGCGCGAAGGCGGCGAAACGGCGCCCTGAACGGCGCGGCTATCGAGCCTTCTGTTTGCCCGACACCCTCGACCAGGCTTCGCTGGCACCGTCCTGAGTCGATGCCGGACGGCATGGCGTGCCTCAGGATTGAGGGGACGGACCGGTGTCCCAAATCAGCTGGTGGTAGTCGAAGCCCTTGGCCAGGGTTGGCTTGATCACCTCGAAATACGGTGAAACGTCGAAATCGCGCGGGGTGTAGAGGCTGTGGTCGCGAATGTGGAAGATCTCGCGGATGCAATCGCAGCATTCGGGGGTAGCCGCCGATTCGGTGCGGATGACGGGCAGGATCGGGAAGGGCACCGACTGGAATGCTTCGGCGACCAGGGTGGAGCAGATCGCTCGGGTGGGGTCGCCGCTGCCCAGCGCCAGCAGCCGCCGCCGCCATGGACCGGGCACCGGTGGTGTCGGCAGCAGGTAGCGGGCCAGATCGAAGACGTTTTTCAGATCGTAGCGCTGGCCCAGCCGCGCTATCACATAGTCGACCACGCGATGGGCGTCGGCGTCGCTCAGCCCCGCGGGTCGGCAGATCCGCAGGTGATAGCCGCCCAATTGCTGCAGGTCGAGCAGGTGCACGCCGAGTTCGGTGTCCGCCTCGACTACCAGATCGGTGTGGCCGGCCAGGGACTGTCCGGCGTAGTCGCCCACATACAGCGCAACGTGCGACCAGGTCGATTGCGTCAGGTACTTGATGGCGCTGCTGATGCGTGCGCGGCCTTCCACCAGGATCACGTCGGCCGGGCGCAGGATGCATCGCAAGGTCGCCAGGTCGGCAGGCAAGTGCGGATACGGCCCGCGCGCCGGATGATTGAGATAACGCGCCAGCGCACTGCCCAGTCGTTGCGTGATGCGGTTCATCGGACACTCCCGGCATGGTGGCTCGCGCCGCACCGGTTGAAGTGGAAGCCGGCGTCTCGCCGCGACGGACGGCGATGGGGATGGAGCGGTTCGGGATATACGTTCGCAAACCTGGGCGATCGGTGGCAACCGGTTCGGCTTGGTACGGCAGCGCGGAGTCGGTTGTGTTGGCATCTCGCGCCCGGCCTTCATCCCAGTAGATGGACCTGCTCCCTGCAGGTTCCCTGCCGGGTGCAGGACGGTTGTCGAGTGGCGAAAAAAGCAAAGGCGCCCAAGGGCGCCTTTGCTTTTTCAACGGGTCGAACCACTCAAGCCTTGAGCAATCCCGGTGTCGCCTGCTGGCCGATCGCGTCGACCATGGCCTTCGCCACGTTGAGATTGCCGGCGACGAGGTTGCCGCTCTCCGGGATGCCGTCGCGGCCGGCGAAGTCGCAGTAGCGGCCGCCGGCCTCGTGTACCAGCAGCACGCCGGCAGCCATGTCCCACGGTTTCAGGCCGATCTCGAAGTAGCCGTCGTAGCGGCCGGCAGCGACGTAGGCCAGGTCGAGCGCGGCGGAACCGGAGCGGCGGATGTCCTCGGCCTGGCCGAGGATCGCGCGGGTCATGTCGAGCTGCGGCGCCAGGTGCTCGCGCTGGCGGAACGGGAAGCCGGTGGCGATCATCGCGCCGCCCAGATTCTCGCGCTTGGATACGCGCATGCGCCGATCGTTGAGGTAGGCGCCGTCGCCCTTGCTGGCGGTGTACAGCTCATCGCGCAGCGGGTCGAACACCACCGCATGGATCGGCACGCCCTTTTCCAGCAGCGCGATGGACACGCTGAAATGCGGGATGCCGCGCAGGTAGTTGTGGGTGCCGTCCAGCGGGTCGATTACCCAGGTCAGCGGGCCCTTGCCGGTCGCGCCGCTTTCCTCGGCGAGGATCGCGTGATCAGGATAGGCGCGGCGCAGTTCCTTGATGATTTCCGCCTCGGCCAGCTTGTCGACTTCGGAGACGAAGTCCATCTGCTGCTTCTCGACGATGTTGAGGCCGTCGATGCGGTTCATGTAGCGCAGGATCACATTGCCTGCAGAACGCGCGGCGCGCGCCGCGATCGTGACGTGTGGTCTGGCCATGGTTTCGACTTTGGAAGAGAGCGGGGTTGCGGCCGGCGATTCTAGCAGAGGCGGGCCCGGGCCGCCCCGCGTCCACTATCCTTGTCCGCTCCAGCCGAAAAATCACACCCCTCGCATGACCGATCTCCACGACCTCGCTGCCCGCATCCGCTACGTGCTGGTGCGCACCTCGCACCCGGGCAATATCGGCAGCGCGGCGCGGGCGATCCGCACGATGGGCTTCGCGCGGCTGGAACTGGTCAGCCCGTACCGTTTCCCCGATCCGGAGGCGAATGCGCTCGCTGCCGGCGCGGACGACGTACTGGCCAACGCCGGCATCCACGCCGACCTGGTGGACAGCCTGGCCGGCAGCAGCCTGGCGCTGGGCCTGTCGGCGCGCCGGCGCGGGGTGAACCTGCCGGAGGTCTCCCCGCGCGAGGCGGCGCAGCAAGTACTGGCTGCCGCCGCCCGCGGCGAGCAGGTGGCGCTGGTGTTCGGCAACGAGCGCACCGGCCTGGAAAACGAGGAGCTGGCGCACTGCCACGCGATGGTGCGGATTCCCAGCGTGGACGATTTCAGTTCGCTCAACCTGTCGCAGGCAGTACAGGTGATGGCCTACGAGTTGCGCGTGGCGATGCTTGGCGACGAGCCGTCCGCCGCGCCGCCCGCGCACGACGAGCCACCCGCCGACGCAGCGCAGATGGAGCAGTTCTACCGCCACCTGGCGCAGACGCTGGACGACATCGACTTCCACAAGGGCCGCGAACCCACCACGATCATGCTGCGCCTGCGCAAGCTGTTCCAGCGCGCGCAGCCGGACGAGCGCGAACTGCGGGTGCTGCACGGCATCCTCGCCGATGCGCAGCGGATGGCCGGCTTGGCGAAGGGCAGGTGATGGCTTTCCTCCCTCCCCTGCGCAGCAGGGGAGAGGGCTTGGGTGCTACTGCTCGTCGTCCGACAGCTCCAGCGATGGCGCCGGCGTGACCAGCAGCTTGTCGATGCGGGCGCCGTCCAGGTCGACCACCTCGAAGCGGATGCCGCGCCAGGCGAACACTTCGCCGGTTTGCGGGATATGGCCCAGGGCGGTCATCACCATGCCGGCAGCGGTGCGGTACTCGTGCTCTTCCTCGCCGGGCAGTTCGCCGATCTGCAGCAGTTCGCGCAGATCGTCGGTGGACAGGCTGCCGTCGATCAGCCAGCTGCCGTCGGCGCGCTGCATGATCGGGCTGTCCTCGTTACCGCCGCCGTGGCCGATCTGGCTGGCGCCGACCACGGCCGCGAGCAGGTCGTTGACGGTGACCACGCCCTCGATGTCGCCGTACTCGTCCACCACCAGCGCCAGTGGCGTCTCGGCGTCGCGGAATTCTTCCAGCAGGTCCAGCGCGCGCGCGGTGGCCGGCACGAACAGCGGCTTGGCCAGGTGGCCGAACAGTTCCGGCGTGCCTTCGGCGAAGCTGCGCAGCAGGCGCTTGACCTCGACCACGCCGACCACGTCGCTCTCATCGCCGCGATACACCGGGTAGCACGAATACGGGGTTTCGCGCAGCACCTCGAAGTTCTCCTCGCGGGTTGCCGCGATGTCCAGCCAGGCGATGCGCATGCGCGGGGTCATCACGCTGTCCACCGTGCGGTCGCCCAGGCGCAGCACGCGGTTGACCATGTTGTGTTCGTCCGGGTCGAGCACGCCCTGTTCGGCACTCTCGGCGACGAGCAGGCGGATCTCCTCCTCGGTGACCACGCCGCTGCCTTGCCGGTTGACCCGCAGCAGGCGCAGCAGCAGGTTGCTCGACGCGTTCAGCAGCCACACGAACGGCGCGGTCAGCCGCGACAGCAGCAGCATCGGGATCGCCACGTACGCCGACACCTTTTCCGGTGCCGCCAGCGCCAGCCGCTTGGGCACCAGTTCGCCGACCACGATCTGGATGAACGAGATCAACGCAAAGCCGAGCGCGATGCCGATGACGCGCGCGTACGGCAGCAGCCATGCCAGGTACTCGCCCTGCAGGGCGGCGGCGATATGGCCGCCCAACGCGTCGCCGGCCACCGCGCCGGTGATCAACATGACCAGGGTGATGCCGACCTGCACGGTGGACAGGAAATGCTCCGGCGCCTCGGCGTGCCGCAAGGCCGTGGCGGCCTTGCGGCTGTTCCGGGCCATCTGCTTGAGGCGGCTCTTGCGCGAGGCCACCAGCGCCATCTCCGACAGGGCGAAGAAGCCGTTGCACAGGGCCAGTACGAGGACGAGCGCGATTTCGGTCAGCATCGCGGCGATGACGGGGGAGGCTGCATGGGCACAGTGTAAGGGCTGCGGGGCTTCCACATCACCCCGGCAGGGCCGGGTATTGATGCGGGGCAGCACGACAGTCCTGTAACATTCCCGTCATCCCGTTCCCTCAGGCATGGCCAGCATGTTTTCACTGCAGACGATTTTCGGCAAAGGCGACAAGTTCTACGGGCTGCTCGAACAGAGTGCAGCCACCGTCTGCGAAAGCGCCAAGGCCCTGCACGAACTGCTGACCCAGCCCGACCAGGGCGCGGTGATGGCCGCGTTCACCGCCACCCGGACGCGCGAGAAGGCGTTGGCCGCGCAGATCAGCGAGGAGCTGGTGAACACCTTCGTCACCGCGCTCGATCGCGAGGACATCGAGGCGCTGAACTCGTCGCTGTACAAGATCCCCAAGAGCATCGAGAAGTTTGCCGAGCGTTACGAAATCGTCTCCGATCGCCTGGTCGGGGTGGATTTCGCGCAGCGCGCCCTGGTGCTGCAGCGTTCCAGCGAGGTGGTTGCCGAGATGATCGGCGAGCTGCGCCGCGGCCTGCGCATCGACCCGGTGAAGAAGCTGCAGGATCGCCTGCAGGCGCTGGAATCGGAAGGCGACCGCATGCTGCTGGCGCCGTACCGCACGCTGTACATCGAAGGCGGCGACGTGATGCGGGCAATGCTGGCCAAGGACCTGTTCGAGCTGATCGAGAAGGCCATCGACAAGTGCCGCGACGTCGGCAACATCGTCTATTCGATCGTCCTGAAGAACTCCTGAGGCCGCGCCCGTGACCCTGCGCATTCCGCACTGCCCGGCGGCGCCGGCACCGAGCGTCCGCCCGTCCCAGGCCGGGGGCCGCGCATGAGCATCGTCATCGCGGTGGTGGTGATCGCCCTTGTCTTCACCTACATCAACGGTTTCCACGATACCGCCAACTCGATCGCCACGGTGGTGGCGACCAAGGTGCTCACTCCCGGCCAGGCCGTACTGCTGGCGGCGGGCACCAACCTGGTCGGCGCGTTCATGGGCACGGCGGTGGCGGCCACGATTGCCTCCGGGCTGATCAACGCCGGGGTGATCGAGATGAGTTCGCAGCTGCTGATCTGCGCGCTGCTGGCGGCGATCGTGTGGAACCTGATCACCTGGTGGCTGGGCCTGCCGTCCAGTTCCAGCCATGCCCTGGTGGGCTCGCTGGTGGGCGCGGCGCTGGCCGCCTCGGACAACAATTTCTCCTCGGTGATCTGGGTCGAGGGCAGTTGGCTGAAGGGCCACGGCGTGATCCCCAAGGTGATCATCCCGATGGTGCTGTCGCCGCTGGCCGGCTTCATCATCAGCTTCATCCTGATGGGCGCTCTGTATGCGCTGCTGGCCTGGTTCGCGAACCGGCACGGCTGGTCGCGCCGCTTCGGGCGCACGCCGTTCGTGAACTTCTTCTTCGGCAAGGCGCAGATCGTGTCGGCCAGCGCCATGGGCGTGGCGCACGGCATGAACGACGCGCAGAAGAGCATGGGCATCATCGCGCTGGCGCTGGCCGGCGCCACCGCCGCGCACCAGTTCGATCACCTGCCGGCGTGGCTGGGTTTCCTGCGCATTGCCGAGAATCCCGCCGGCGGTTTCGCCATTCCGGTGTGGGTGAAGGTGGTCTCCGCGCTGACCATGGCTGCCGGTACCGCCGGCGGCGGCTGGCGCATCATCAAGACGCTCGGCCACAAGATGGTCAAGCTGCACCCGATCAACGGCTTCGCCGCCGAGACCAGTTCCGCGATGGTGATCCTCAGTGCCTCGGCGTTCGGCATCCCGGTGTCGACCACGCACAACGTGTCCGCCTCGATCATGGGCGTGGGCGCGGCCAAGCGCTTCAGCTCGATCCGCTGGTCGGTGGTCGAACGCATGGTGTGGGCGTGGATCCTGACCTTGCCGATCACCGCGCTGTTCGCCTACGGGCTGGTGGTGCTCTTCCGGCTGGTGTTCTGACAGGCCGACGCGCCTATAGCGAGTCGCTGCCGGTGGCGATGAGCTGCTCCAGCTGATCGCCGAGCACGCCCAGTTCGCGCACCACGCGCTGCAGCTCGGCGCGATCGAGGAATTCGTAGGGGCGGTTTTCGCACAGATGCAGGTACGGCGAGCCATCCAGGTCGGCCACCGCGAGGAAGCCGGTGCGCTGCTGCCAGTTGAAGCGCAGGCAACGGATGGGATCGGTGCCGGCAAGCGGGCCGATCGGGGTGGACACGCGCAGGTAGCGGCGCCCCGCCTCGTCCTCCAGTTCGGCCAGGTAGACACCCTGGTAGCGATCCGGCGACAGCTTCAGGTCGAAGCTGATCAGGTAGGGATCGTTCTGGCGCAGCTCGTGCAGGCTGCCTATGTGGGAACGCACGGCTTCGAAATGGCGCATGCAGCGGCTTCCGTCGGCGAGGGTCGGAAGCTACTCTGCCACGTATCCCTGCTAGCGTCGCGTGAACCATGAATGAGGCTGCCGCCCGTATCTACGCCGCCATCGCCGCGATTCCGCGCGGCCGCGTCGCCAGCTACGGTGCGATCGCCGCCCGTGCGGGGCTGCCGGGGCGGGCGCGGCTGGTCGGCCGGCTGCTCGGCGAGGTGCCCGACGGCATGGCATTGCCGTGGTACCGCGTGCTGCGCTCCAGCGGGCATATCGCGATGCCGCCGGGCAGTCGCGGTTTCCGCGAGCAATCCCGGCGCCTGCGCGCCGAAGGCATCGAGGTGAAGAACGGCCGCGTGCCGTTGTCGCGCTTCGGCTTGGACGCCGATCTCGATCATGCGTTGTGGGGCATTCCGGACAACTGAGCATCGAGCGCTCTGACGCTGGATCACGGCCGTTTCCGTCGGGCGCGGCGGTCGGGTTTGGTAGCATGCGTCGATGAATTCCAGCGCACTCGACATTCTTCAAAGCGTTTTCGGTTACCCCAGTTTCCGCGGCGAGCAAGCCGCCGTCGTTGAACATCTGAACGAAGGTGGTGACGCGCTGGTGCTGATGCCGACCGGCGGCGGCAAGTCGTTGTGCTACCAGATTCCCGCGTTGCTGCGGCAGGGCACCGGCATCGTGGTGTCGCCGCTGATCGCGCTGATGCAGGATCAGGTGGACGCGCTGCGCGAGGCCGGCGTGGCCGCTGCCTATCTCAATTCCAGCCTCGGCGCGGAAGATCAGCGCGAGGTCGAGCGCCAGCTGCTGGCCGGTGAGCTGAACCTGTTGTACGTGGCGCCGGAGCGGTTGCTCACCGCGCGCTTCCTCGACCAGCTCGAACGTACCGAAGTGGCGCTGTTCGCGATCGACGAGGCGCACTGCGTGTCGCAGTGGGGCCACGATTTTCGTCCCGAGTACCGCGAGCTGGCGATCCTGCACCAGCGTTTCCCGCAGGTGCCGCGGATTGCGCTCACCGCCACCGCCGATGCGCGCACGCGCGAGGAGATCGTCGAGCGGCTGTCGCTGCGCCATGCGCGACAGTTCGTGTCCAGTTTCGACCGGCCGAACATCGGCTACCGGGTCGGCCTGCGCCACAACGCGAAGCGCCAGCTTACCGAGTTCCTGCAGGGTCACCCGGGCGAATCCGGCATCGTCTATTGTCTCAGCCGGCGCAAGGTGGACGACACCGCCGAATGGCTGGCCGAGCTCGGCGTCGAGGCGCTGCCGTACCACGCCGGACTGGATGCGGCGACCCGGGCGAAGAACCAGCAGCGCTTCCTGCGCGAGGACGGCGTGGTGATGGTCGCCACCGTCGCGTTCGGCATGGGCATCGACAAGCCGGACGTGCGCTTCGTGGCGCACCTGGACCTGCCGCGCAGCATCGAGGGCTACTACCAGGAAACCGGTCGCGCCGGACGCGATGGCCTGCCGGCCGAGGCATGGATGATCTACGGCCTGTCCGACGTGGTCACCATGAGCCAGATGATCGCGCAGTCCGAATCAGCCGACGAGCGCAAGCGCGTGGAACGGCAGAAGCTGGAATCGCTGCTGGCCTACGCCGAGGCCACCGATTGCCGCCGCCAGCTGTTGCTGGGCGCGTTCGGCGAGATCTATCCCGGCCCCTGCGGCCATTGCGACAACTGCATCGCGCCGCCGAAAACCTGGGACGCCACGGTGCCCGCGCAGAAGGCGTTGTCGGCGGTGTACCGCACCGGCCAGCGCTTCGGCTCCGGCCACGTGATCGACGTGCTGCGCGGCGAGGAGACCGAGCGCGTGCTCAGCCTCGACCATCACCGCCTCAGCACCTTCGGCATCGGCGCCGAGATGGACGAGAAGCAATGGCGCTCGGTGTTCCGCCAGCTGCTCGCCGCCGGCCTGCTGGAAGCCGACGCCGAAGGCTACGGCACCTTGCGCCTCACCGCCGCCAGCCGCAGCGTGCTCAGCGGCGGCAAACCAGTGAAGCTGCGCGAGGACGCGCGCCCCGAACGCGCCAGCCGTCGCCGGCGCGACAGCAAGCTGGTCACCGGCGGCGGCAGCCTCGGCATCGAGGCCTACGAGCAGGAATTGTGGGACGCGCTGCGCGCCCTGCGCACGCAGCTGGCGAAGCAGCAGGGCGTGCCGCCGTACGTGGTGTTCCATGACGCCACCCTGCTGGCGATGCTGCGCGCCATGCCGGCCAACGAAGACGAGCTGGCCACCATCAGCGGCGTCGGCGAAGCCAAGCTCAAGCGCTACGGCGGCGATTTCCTGGCCGTGATCAACGCCGCGGAATAACCGACGCGCGTGGTACTGCGTTCATAAATTTCCTGGCATCCAGGCCACTTGCCGTGCGCCAACGGGTGCTTCGATTCCCCATTCGCGATTCCCTCATCGGACGCGCTGCGCGTGACTTGAAAGACAGGCTTGGCGAATAATGACAGCGCTGTCATAGTGGCGGCCGACACGGGCAACCGATGCACCCTTCGGGGCAGGCGCCGGTGACTTTGCATTTTGCGCCTGCATACGTATTCAGCCGGACACGGTAAGGGCTGCAGTGCAGACTCGGGCGCATCTGGATGCCATGACGTTGGGGAGACGCGATGAGCACGATGGAGATGACGGGCGACGGGCTGGGCCAGCGCGCCACCGCACGGGTGGTGTTGATCTCGGCGGCGGCGGCGCTGGGCGGGTTCCTGTTCGGTTTCGATACGGCGGTGATCAACGGCGCGGTCGACGCGGTCCGCGGCGGCTTCGCGCTGGACGCGGCGCAGATCGGCTTCGCGGTGTCCTGCGCGCTGCTCGGTTCGGCGCTGGGCGCGTGGTATGCCGGCATGCTGGCCAACCGCTTCGGCCGCGTGCGCACGATGCAGGTGGCGGCCGTGTTGCTGGTCGCCAGTGCGCTGGGCTCGGGGCTGGTGACCGCGGTGTGGGACCTGATCCTGTGGCGCCTGGTCGGCGGCATCGGCGTGGGCGTGGCCTCGGTGATCGCGCCCACCTACATTGCCGAAGTCTCGCCCGCGCACATCCGCGGCCGGCTCGGCTCGATGCAGCAGCTGGCGATCGTGCTGGGCATCTTCGCCGCCCTGCTCAGCGATGCGTGGCTGGCCGGCGTGGCCGGCGGCGCGGCGGAACCGCTGTGGTTCGGGCTGGCCGCGTGGCGCTGGATGTTCCTGGTGGCGACGCTGCCGGCGCTGGTCTACGGCACCCTGGTGCTGGGCGTGCCGGAATCGCCGCGGCACCTGGTCGCCAAGGGCCGCATCGACGAGGCCCGCGTGGTGTTGCGCAAGGTGCTGAACATGCACAGCGAGACGGCGTTGGACAACAAGCTGCGCGACATCAAGGACAGCCTGCGCTCGGAGCACCGGCCACGCCTGCGCGACCTGTGCGGCAAGACCGCCGGGCTGCTGCCGGTGGTGTGGATCGGCATCCTGCTGTCGGTGTTCCAGCAGTTCGTGGGCATCAACGTGATCTTCTACTACTCGTCCACCCTGTGGCATTCGGTGGGCTTCAGCGAAGCCGACTCGTTCACCATCACCGTGGTCACCTCGATCGTCAACGTGCTGGTGACCCTGGTGGCGATCGCGCTGGTCGACAAGATCGGACGCAAGCCGCTGCTGGTGATCGGCTCGGCCGGCATGGCGATCACCCTGGGGTTGATGGCGTGGTGCTTCTCGCAGGCCACTGGCAGCGGTGCCACGCTGAGCCTGCCCGGCGCCACCGGCATGGTGGCGCTGGTCGCGGCGAATGCGTACGTGGTGTTCTTCGGCGTGAGCTGGGGCCCGGTGGTATGGGTACTGCTGGGCGAGATGTTTCCGAACCGGATCCGCGCCACCGCGCTGGCGGTGGCCGCGGCGGCGCAGTGGCTGGCGAACTTCGCGATCACCAGCACGTTCCCCGCGCTGGCCGAGCTGGGCCTCAGTTTCGCCTACGGCCTGTACGCCGGCTTCGCGCTGCTGTCGCTGCTGTTCGTGCTGGCCGGCGTGCGCGAGACGAAGGGCATCGAGCTGGAGGACATGCGCGCATGAGGATCATCTCTCGGCCAGCGTCCATGGCGACATGCACCTGCCTCGACCAGCGGCGGACGGTATACGACAAGCGGCGCGCAAACCGGCTAGGATTTGGCACGGACGGCATGGCGCCGTCGCAAAAGCTTGCGGGTCGCGCTGCGGATGAAGGCAAAAGCCACATCGATCGACATTGCCCACCTGGCCGGGGTATCCCAGGCCACGGTGTCGCGCGCGCTGCGCGGCAGCCCACTGGTCAATGAGGAAACCCGGCGGCGCATCCAGGCCGCCGCCGAGCAGCTCAACTACAAGGTCGACAAGAACGCCTCCAACCTGCGCCGAATGCATTCCGGCACGCTGGCGCTGCTGTTCTTCGAGGACCCCACCGCCGACGAGTCGCACATCAACCCGTTCTTCCTGTCGATGCTGGGCTCGATCACCCGCGCCTGCGCGTTGCAGGGCTATGACCTGCTGATCTCGTTCCAGCAGTTCTCGCACGACTGGCACGCCGACTTCGCCGACAGCAAGAAGGCCGACGGCCTGATCCTGCTCGGCTACGGCGACTACCTGGCCTACCGCGACAAGCTGGAGAAGCTGGTTGCCCAGGGCACCCGTTTCGTGCGCTGGGGCGCGGTGCTGCCGGACCAGCCCGGCGTGTCGATCGGCTGCGACAATTTCCGCGGCGGCCAGGCGGTGGCCGAACACCTGCTGGAGCGCGGCTGCCGCCGCATCGCCTTCCTCGGCGACGCGTCCAGCCACTACCCGGAGTTCTTCGGGCGCTATCGCGGCTACGTCGATGCCCTGCAGCGGGCCGGGGTGGAAGTCGACCCCGCGCTGCAGGAAAACGCCGAGAGCACCGAGCGCTTCGGCTATGAGGCGATGCGCAGCCTGATCCTGCGCGAGGCCGGCTTCGACGCGGTATTCGCCGCCAGCGACCTGATCGCGATCGGTGCCATGCGCGCGCTCAGCGACCACGGCCTGCGCATACCGCAGGATGTGGCGCTGGCCGGCTTCGACGACATCCCCATGGCCAGCTTCGTGAATCCGCCGCTGACCACTGTCCTGCAGGACACCAAGCAGGCCGGCGAGGTACTGGTGGACAGCCTGCTCGGCCTGATCCGCGGCGAACCGGTGGACAGCGAGGTGCTGTCGGTGAAGCTGGTGGTGCGGCGGTCGAGCCTGCGCTGAAAGCGCCGTGGCGTAGTCGTTGCGGCCTTCATGCGCGATCGCTTAACCTGCCTTGGCTGCCTACCCACTTGCATGACGGGACGCTCGCACCATGGATCACCCGCGGCTGGAACTGGACTTTCATCAGGTGTTCGAGCGGGTCACCGATGCCTACGTGGCGCTGGATCGGGACTGGCGCTACACCTACGCCAATGCGAAGGCCTGCCAGCTCTTCGGGCGCGCCGTCGGGGAACTGATCGGCCGGCACATCTGGACGGAATTTCCGGAAGGCGCCGGCCAGCCGTTCCATCACGCCTACGAACAGGCGATGGCCGAACAGCGCCCGCTGCAGATCGAGGCGTTCTATCCGCCGTACAACCGCTGGTTCGAGAACCGCATCTATCCGTCGGCGGACGGGCTGACGATCTATTTCCACGACATCACCGAGCGCAAGCGCGCCGAGCAACTGGATGCCGGCCAGCACGAGATTCTGGAGGGCATCGCCGCACAACGGCCACTGGTGGAAAGCCTCGAACAGATCGCCCGCCTGCACGAAACGATGAACCCCGGCGCGCTGTGCTCGCTGCTGTTGCTCGACGAGGACGGCCGGCATGTACTGCACGGCGCCGCGCCGAGCTTGCCGGAAACGTACAACCGCACCCTGCATGGGCTGGAGATCGGCGAGGCGCACGGCTCGTGCGGTACCGCCGCGTGGCATGGCGAGCGCGTGGTGGTGGCCGATATCGCCAGTCACCCGTACTGGGAGGACTACCGCGGGCCGGCGCTGGCGCATGGCCTCAAGGCGTGCTGGTCGACGCCGGTGTTCGGCAGCCATCACGAAGTGCTGGGCACCTTTGCGGTGTATTTCCGCGAGCCGCGCGAACCGCGTGAAGAGGAACTGCGCAGCATCGACCGCATGTTGCCGATCACCGGCATCGCGATCGAAAGCGCGCGCCTGGTCGAGCGCCTGCGCGCGCGCAACCGCTTCTTCGACATGTCGCAGGAAATCTTCTGCATCCTCGACCCGCGCAGCGAGCGGCTGCTGCAGTTCAATCCGTCATTGCCGCGCCTGACCGGTTACGGCACCGGCGAACTGACCTTGCGCAGTTACCGCGAATTCCTGCAGCCGGAGGGTCCCGGCGACGGCTCCGATCCGATGGTGGTGCTGGGCCGCTCCGGCGAGCGGGTCCACGAGTTCGTCAACCGCTGCCGCTGCCGCGACGGGAGCGAACGGCTGCTGGAGTGGGTTTCGTTCGCCGCGCCCGACGGGCTGGTCTACGCGGTGGCGCGCGACATTACCGAGCGGCGCCGGGTACAGGCGGAACTGGCCCACGCCTCCAGCCACGATCCGGTGACCGGGCTGCCGCAGCACCTGGAACTCGGGCGGGCGCTGCGAGCCATGCTGGAGGACACGCCGGCCCCGGTCTGGGTGCTGGTGATCGGGCTGGACCGCTTCCAGGGCGTCAACGAATCGGTGGGCCATCTCGCCGGCGACGACGTGCTGCGGCAACTGGCCGCCCGCCTGCAGGCAGCGCTGGCCGGGCAGGGCCGGATCGCCCGGTTCGCCGGCGACGAGTTCGTGGTGACCGTGGCCGGCCTGTCGGCGGATGGCGCGCATGCGCTGGCCGAGCGCCTACGTGCCGCCGTGGCCGAACCGGTCGAGGGCAGCGATTACCGGCTGCTGCTGACCGCCAGTGTGGGCATCAGCCATTCGCCCGATCACGGCACCGACCCGAACAACCTGTTGCGCCGGGCCGAGGCCGCGATGAACCTGGCCAAGCGGGAAGGGCGCGACCGGGTGTCCGAGTTCTCCGTCGAGCAGATGCGCGACCTGGAAGACCGCCTGGTGATGGGCAACCAGTTGCGCGACGCGATCCGGCACGGCGAGCTGGAGCTCCACTACCAGCCGCAGTATCGCGCCGCCGATCGCCGGCTGACCGGCTTCGAGGCGCTGCTGCGCTGGAACAGCCGGAACCTTGGCCAGGTCCCGCCGGCCCGCTTCATCCCGATCGCCGAGGCGCTGGGCCTGATGCACGAGATCGGCGAATGGGTGCTCGACGCGGCCTGCCGGCAATTGCGCGCATGGCTGGACCGCGGCCATCGCGACTTCACCGTTGCGGTGAACGTGTCGGCGCAGCAACTGCAGCGTCACGGCCTGGTCGCGCAGGTCGGCGCGGCACTGCAACGGCACAACGTGCCGCCGGCGATGCTGGACATCGAGATCACCGAAAGCTCGTTCATGGAGAACGTGTGGCGCGTGCAGCGCACGCTGGCCGAGCTGAAGGCGCTGGGCATCAAGTTGTCGCTGGACGATTTCGGCACCGGTTATTCCAGCCTGGCGTACCTCAAGCAGTTTCCCATCGACAAGCTGAAGATCGACCAGGCTTTCGTGCGCGGCCTGCCGACCGACGCCGCCGATGCGGCGATCGTGCGCACCATCATCGCGATGGCGCACGAACTGCACATGTGCGTGGCGGCCGAAGGCGTGGCGAGCCAGGCACAGGCGGACTTCCTCGCCGCCGCCGGCTGCGACGAACTGCAGGGCAACCATCTCGGCCCGGCATTGCGCACGCCGCAGGCCGGGGAGCGCTTCGTCGACGGCGAGCCTTGAGCCCGCCGTTATCCGGGTGGCGTCACCGGCTTGCCGTGCCGGGCGACGCCGCCACGGGGCAGGCGGGGCGGTTCGAGGTGGCGGTGCGCCGCAAGCCCATGTTGCGCCGTACCGACTGCGCCGGGGTCAGCCACAGCAGGCCGCGTGCCGCGCAGTCGGCGGCGTAGTCGAACAACGCCTGCATGTGCGTCTGGTCGAAGTCGATGAAGCTGGCTTGCGGGTAGTCCACCGGGATCTCGGTGAGACGGAACTGCATGCCCAGCCGCTTCGCCGCCGCGATGTTGTCGATGATCGCCTCGCGGGTCTTGTAGGTCAGCTCGGCGGCGAAGGCGTTGGAGAGGATGTCGACGGTGTTGTAGCGCGTGGTCTGCGGCGCACGCGCGAGCTGTCCGTTGACGATCATGTACAGGTGCGCCCCGCGCAGCAGCGGCAATTCGGTGGACTGGATGCCGGCGATCAGCGGCGTGCTGAACACCGAGGTGGTGACGCCGCCGTCCACGTGCATCTCGTCGTACTCGCGGCTGCCGTCGCGCACGTGGATCAACACCGGCGGAAACACGCCCGGCACGCTGGCCGAGGCGACCAGCACGTCGCGGAACAGCGTGCGCGCCGCGTCGCCGCCGTGCTGCGCGATCTCGCCCAGGTTCCACAGCACGGTCTCGTGCTTGTCCAGGTCGGTCGTGGCCACCACCAGCCGGCGGCCCTTGTCGGCCTCGCGCGCCACGGCGTCGATCATCTCCATCGTGACGAAGTGGTCGACCAGTTCGAACAGCGGGTTGTGACGCGGCCGCCCGCGCGGCGATAGCAGGCGCGCCAGGATGGTGCGGGTGGGCGAGCGCAGCAGGTGCGCGCTGCGCTCGCCGGTAAAAGCCTCCCGCATGCGCGCGTCCCACTCCGGTCCCAGGAACGCGAACGGCGCCAGCAGCGCGCCGGCGCTCACCCCGGTCACCATCTCGAATTGCGGCCTTGCATGCGCCCGGCTCAGCCCAGTCAAGGCGCCGGCGCCGTAGGCGCCGCCCGAGCCGCCGCCGGACAGCGCCAGGATGTCGACCGTGCCGTCGTTCGCCGCGTCGCGAATGCCGCCGAAGAAATCCGGCGCCAACGCGCTGAACGTGCGCTGGTCGGTGGTGACCAGCCGCACGCTGGGCGGGAATCCAGGCGGTGTCGCCGTACCGATCAATTCGAGTGGCGCCGCACGGCGTGGCGCGGTCTGGCAACCGGCCAGCAGCAAGCCCATCCACAGCAGCGCGAGCCTGCTTCGCATCGTGGCTCTCCCGGACCAGGTCGCGGCAGTATGCGACGCGACGGAGCGCGCCATCAAACCCGGATCGCGTTCCACGGGGCGGGTGGGCTTCGGGCCCGATCACTCGACGTTGCCGCGCAGCGTTGCCGGAAGAACGCGGCGTAGCGCGACTTGGTCAGGTCGTGCCGGGATCTGGACCGGAACGCTCCTGCAGCGTTCGCAAGGCGGCGATCGCCTGGCTGGCCGACTCGACGGGCACGAAGAGATGGTCGTGATACGCGGCGGCGACGACGTTGCAGCTGATGCCGGCCTCGGCCAGCGCGGTCGCGACGGCGGCGGTCAGGCCGACCGCCTGCAGGTCGGAGTGCACGGTCAGGGTGATCCATGCGGCGCGGAACAGGATCGGCAGTCCCGCATCCTTCGCCTGCTGCTCCTCGACGATCAGGGTAAGTCCCTCGCTCTCGCGGAACGTGGCGATCGGCTCGATCCGATCCGGCACGCCGCCCACGGGCAGCGAGACGAACGCATACATGCCGCGATTCAACACGGGGTTCATCGAGTGCAGCAGTTCGGCGAGGTCCGAGACGGCGTTGCTCATGGCGGCTGATCCTCGGGGCGTGATCGATCAGCGTGCCGGCTGCGCAGCCCTGGGCTTGTACGCCATCCCGGCTCCCGCCGGGGCAGTCGGTTCGAAACCGAACTGGGCATACAACTCCTGCGCCTTGCCGTCCGCGATCAGGCTGACATAGCCGCTGGGCGGCACGTTCGCGTCGAGGTAATCCATGATCTCCCGCATGATGCGCTTGCCCAGCCCCTTGCCCTGATGCCCGGGCAGCTATCGGCGCCGGATCATTTGCTCGCCGACGTCGATGCTGGCGCTGCAGGTGCCGTGCGAAACAGCCGCAGCCAGAACGCCAGCTCGAGCAGCACGCCGGCGAGAACCAGTACGGCGCCGACCAGCGGAGTGCCAAAAAACAGCGGCCCGATGCCGAGGGCATAGGCCGCGACAGCCGCGAGGAAGATGGCGAAAGTGATCAAGTGCCGCATGGGTTCACCTCATGGCGTAGCGCACTGCGCGTGGCTTCACGGACGGCTGCAGGCCGTTCCGCGGAAGGAAGGGCCGAAGCCGATTCACACCGAACGGCCATCGTAGTGCCGGACCGGGATGGCTGAAAGGTCGATGCCCTCGATGCAACGGATGTTGATGGCAGCCATGGCATTGCCCTTCGGGTCCGTGCCTTCGCCGTACGGATGCACGCCGCAGACCGGGCAGAACCTGTGCTTGATGGCGTGCTTGTTGAACGTGTAGCTGCTTGCCGCATCATCGGGCGTGAGGAGATGAAGCTTCTCCCGCGGAACGAACCAGAGCAGCGAACCCTTGCGCTGGCAAATCGAGCAGTTGCACGCCAGGGCGCCCTCGATCTCGCCTTCCACCTCGAATGCGACCCTGCCACAGTGGCAGCTTCCCTTGTAGTTCATTGCCGACCTCCCGAATTTCGCGTTCATGCCAGGTCCGTTCTTCTGCGGTGATGCAACCACGCTCGGTATTGATTGGAAGTTTCTTACAGAGTGGCTAGCGGCAACTAGAAGACCATCACATGGTCGACCAAGTACCTGCCCTCACGCTGAACCAAGACGAGCTCCGCTACGAATTCGCCCGGCACTTTTGTGAACCGTTGCCGCCAAACCACGGCGACCGACTCCGGACGCTTGAAGGCCGCCACGAACTCGCGCTCGGCAAAGAATCCCTTGGTACTTTGGTATTGCTCGCAAATCGACTGAAGTGCATCTTTGGATAGAACGCTTTTTGCACGTTCGGTGAAGTCCCGAGTGTGCCTCTCGTAGTCGATGGCTGTGGAGGCATCCATCAGGTTGTCCATGATGGGGGCAGCGACGGCCAAAATTTCCACGTCTGATTTTTGCGCCAAATCCATGATGTTTCTCTCGCGGGGCCAACGCTGTAGTTAAGCGGCAACGAAGCCGTCCACCCTGGATAAATTGTTACGTGTTGAGCGGCATCCCCATGATGTTGTCATCATAGTCTTTGCCACCAACGTTGAACTTGCGAGTCCCGAGCTTGCTAAAGCCGGCGCGCTCATAGAAGGCAATGGCGGATTGGTTGCGCGCGTAAACGCCGAGCAGCAGGCGCCTGGCGCCGGCGGCAATGGAGTGTGCCACTGCAGTTGTAACCAGTCGCTTGCCGATACCACCGCCCTGAAACTTGCCTAGCAAGTAGATTCGCTTTAGCTCCAGGTCTCCTGCTGTGTCCGGTAGAGGCAGTTGTGGCGGCGCGACAACCATGAATCCGACAGGCGCGTTGCCAGGGTTACTCTCGACCAGCCACAAGGCGTACCTTGGATCCGTCAACCACTCACGATAGATCTCGGCGGTATGAGCCTGTGCGCAATGGGCGACTATGTCCGTACCAGCAAGGATGCCGGCAAAGGTCTCCAGGAACGTGGCTTGGCCTACGAGAGCAAGAGAGGCCTCATCGCCTGGAACGCAAGGTCTTAAATTGGTATCAGCGGCAATGATGGGTTCTACCTCGTTTTCGCGGACAGTTGAGTTAAGGCCGTGAAAGCCCGATCCCGAACCTCGATTCTGCGTTGAATTGGGTGGATCAGCGCTCCGGATGCCCCCGCTCCTGCATCAGTCGCGTCAGCTCAGCCACCAGGTCCGCGCGCTTCGCTGCGGCATCCAGCAGATAGACCTGCACGTCGTGCGCCGGGACGCTGGTGCGCAGGTGGCCGCCTTCGGGCACATCGATCGCGGTGCCGCCGAGCGCCGGTTGCCAGTGGCCGGCCTGCAGGTAGTCGCTGATGTCAAACTGCGCGGCGGCGTCGCCCTTGTTGAGAAGGACCAGCGCGATCTGGTGGGTGTCGCCTTTCTGGTACACGCGGTAGAACGCAGCCTGGTTGCCGGCGAAGCGCAGTGGCAGCATCAGGCCGCGTTGCAGGGCGGGGGTGTTCTCGCGCAGTTGGACGATGCGTTTGAGCTGGCGGTAGATCGGGCTTTTCGATGCGGCGTCGATGCGCTGCTGGCCATAGTAGTTGCGGTTGCCCTGGTGTTCGGCCTTGCCACGTTCGAAGCCGGTTTCCGAACCGTAGTAGATCGCGGGAATGCCGCGGGCGGTGAACAGCCAGTTGTTGGCGTCGATGAAGCCGTTGTCGCTGGCGTTCAGGCGTGCCATGTCGTGGTTGTCGTAGAAGGTGACCAGCTCGTACGGGTTCTGGTATGGGCCATTGGTGAGGTACAGGCGGTCGAGCAGTTTCGCGTAGTCGCTGCCGGGGTGTTCGAACACGTCGGCGATGCGGCCGCGCAGCGGGAAGTCGAGCACGCTGATGCTGCCGCTCGAAGGCCAGGTGTACTGGCCGATGTTATCGGGGCTGTAGTCGAACGCTTCGCCGAACATGAAGAAGCCGGGGTGCTTCGCGCGGATGCGCGCGGCGAACTGTTTCCAGAACGCGGTGGACATGTGGCTGATGGTGTCGATGCGGAATGCGTCGGCACCCTGGTCGGCCCACTGATTGTACGCACCGACGAAGTAGTCCAGCACGGCCGGGTTCTGGTCGTCATTGTTGGACAGCTGCACCAGGTCGTCGTAGGCGTGGTAGAAGCGGTGCAGCGGGTTGCGCGCGGGGTCGAGCCGGTAGGGCGGCAGGTTCTGTTCGTCGGCGATCAGCTTGCCGTCCCGGTCGTAGATCTGGCCGAACATCGGCTGCGCCTTGGGCATCGTGAAGGCGGGTGAGCCGTGGTTGGCGACGATGTCGAGCACGGTCCTCAGGCCGTGCGCGCGCATCTTCGCGGTGAACTGCGCGAAGTCGAGGCCCTTGCTGGGCAGGTGTTCGTCGAGCTTGTAGAAGTTGACGCCCCAGTAGCCGTGGAAGCCGGTCTTGCCGCGGTCGGTGAACTTCGAGCCCCAGCTCACCGGGTCGCCGCCGGTGAACGCCTCGTTCGGGTTGTCCACGATCGGGGTGATCCACACGGCGCCGAAGCCCATGCCGCGGATGTAGCCGGCGTTGTCCAGCACGCCCTTGAAGTCGCCACCGAGGTAGCCGATGTTCGCGCTCTCGCCCTTCGGCGCGCCGGCCACCGGGATGTCGAAGGTGGGGTGGGCGCCGCCCTGGTCGCGCTGGTCGTTCGACGGATCGCCGTTGACGAAGCGGTCGGTCATCACGAAGTAGATCGCGTTCGATGCGAACGGCGCATCGGTGCCGACGAATTCCGGCGTGGCGGCCTGCGCGCAGCCGCAGGCCAGCGTCAGCGCGCCGGCCAGCAGGGTGGTCCTTTTGATCATGTCGGGGTTCCGGTAGCGAGAGCGGCGGGCGGCGCGTAGACCGGCTCGCGCACGCGCAGGGTGAACAGGCCGGCGACCAGCAGGCAGGCGCCGCCCAGCGCCAGCGCCCAGATCGGCTGGTTGTGGAAGCACAGCCGCAGCAGCAGGCCGAGCACGCTGGCGGCGAGCAGCTGCGGGATCACGATGAAGAAATTGAAGATGCCCATATAGACGCCCATTTTCGCTGCCGGCAGGTTGTCCGACAGCAAGGCGTACGGCAGCGACAGGATCGACGCCCAGGCGAAGCCCACGCCGACCATCGAGGCCAGCAGCCACTGCGGGTCGCGGATGACCAGGAACGACAGCAGTCCTGCGCCGCCCAGCCCCAGGTTCAGCAGGTGGCTGATGCGCAGGCCCCAGCGGCGCACCATCAGCGGGATCACCACCGCCGCCAGCGCGGCGAAACCGTTGTACGCGGCGAACAGCACGCCGACCCAGTTGGCGCCCTCGTTGTAGAGGGCCGAACCGACGTCGGTGGTGCCGTAGATGGTCTGCGTCACGCCCGGCGTGGTGTAGATCCACATCGCGAACAGCGCGAACCACGAGAACAGCTGCACCCAGGCCAGCCGGCGCATCGGCCCGGGCATGCTGTACAGGTCGCCCATCACCTCGCGCAGCATGCCGCGGCTGCGGGTGAAGGTGAGCCAGGCAAACAGCAGGCCGAACACGATCAGGCCGCCGGCGAGCAGGTACAACTCCTTCTCCAGCGCGAAGTGGCGGATCGCGAACAGCACCAGCACGCCGGCCGCCAGCAGCAGCAGGCCGAGTTTCCAGGCGCGCGACGCATCCACCGCCGGCTGCGCGGCCACGTTGTCGGTGAACGACTGCAGCTGGGCGGGCGGGTACTCGCGCGTGCGCAGGATCGTCCACAGCACGGCGCCCAGCAGCACCGCGCCGCCGGCGTAGAACGCGTACTTCACCGTGTCGGGGATGCCGCCGTCCGCGGCCACGTTGGCCACGCCGAATTGCGCCAGGATCCACGGTAGCGCCGACGCCACCACCGCGCCCACGCCGATGAAGAAGCTCTGCATCGCGTAGCCGCTCGGGCGCTGCTGCGTGGGCAACTGGTCGCCGACGAAGGCGCGGAACGGCTCCATCGACACGTTGATCGAGGCGTCCAGGATCCACAGCAGGCCGGCGGCCATCCACAGCACCGGCGCGTTCGGCATCCACAGCAGGGCCAGCGACGCGAATACCGCGCCGATCAGGAAGTACGGCCGGCGCCGGCCCAGCCGGTTCCAGGTGCGGTCGGAGAAGTGGCCGATGATCGGCTGCACGATCAGCCCGGTCAGCGGCGCGGCGATCCACAGGGCCGGGATGTCGTTCACGTCGGCGCCCAGGGTCTGGAAGATCCGGCTGACGTTCGCGTTCTGCAACGCGAAGCCGAACTGCAGGCCGAGAAAGCCGAAGCACATGTTCCATATCTGCCAGAACGACAGCGCCGGTTTGTTGTTCAAGAGGGTGCCGTCCTTCATGGGGTGGCGTGGCCGGTGGCGAGCGGGGCGATCAGCAGGGCGTGCACGTCGGCCTGGTTCAAGGCGCCGTCGCTGCCGCCGCTGCCGCCGGTGTAGTGGGCGAAGTGGCCGAGGTAGCTCATATTGAAGCCGTCCTCGAGCGTGAACCGGCAGGTGGCGCCCGCCCTGGCGTCGAAGCGGCCCCAGGTGGATGGCTGCGTGCGCACGCTGTGCGGCATCACGATCGGCAGACGCTGCTCGTCGCTGCCCGCGCAGCGGATCACCAGCATCTTCACCGCAGCGGTGATGCCGGTATTGATCGGGCCGTGGTCGTTCGCGTAGTCGAGCGCGACGCGATAGCTGCCGCCGGCCGATGCAGTCCACGAGCGTGGCCAGTTTCCGGCGACCTTCGCCACCTCGCCCACGCAGGTGGCAGGACTGTGCAGCGACTCCAGGCCGTGCGCATCCACACGCGTGGCGCTGAGGCAGGCGAGGCCGGGTTGCCGCGCGAGATGGCCGTCACCGTCGACGCTGCCGTGGACGCGGCCGTTGAGGTAGAGCCGCACCTTGCCGTCCGTCGTGATCTTCCAGCCGTCGCCATCGGCACGCAGCAGCGGCGCGGCAGGCGCGATGGGTGCGTACAGCGGCGCATCGGTGCGCAGCGGCGCGTCCGGCACCTGTATCGCCTTGAGCGTAACCGTGGTGGCCGTGCCGCGTGTGGCGGTGTGGTCGGCGACGAGCAGGTTGCCGGCGATCTTTTCGGGCAGTTGCAAGGTGATCTGCCGGTCGCGCAGGTCGAGCGTGATCGCGCGGCGCTGGCCGAACAGCATCGGCACCAGCGAGGTGGGCAGCTTCGGTTCCACCCGGCCGTCTTCGCCGAGACCGAACACGCCTTCGGTGACCACCGCGAAATAGGCTGCCACCGACCACAGCTGTCGCGGGGAATTCACCACCGGGCCGCTGAGCTTGCCTTCGTCCACGTGCTGGCCCTGGGTGAGCAGCTCGTAGTTTTCCATGTTGGAACCGTACAGTGCCGCGCCGCGCATCACCGATTCGATCTCGTGCGCGATGCGCGCGGGCTGTTCCGTCATGCGTGCGGCGCGTAACGCGTACGCGCTGACGAACGGCCAGATAGCGCGGTTGTGGTAGATCGGCTGGTCGGAACGCTCGGGCCAGATCACCGGGCTGCCCGCGGGCCAGGTCGGATAGTTCGCCAGCGCCTGCCGCGCGCGTTCGCCGTCGGCCACGCCGCTGTCGATCGCCAGCGCAATGCCGAGCAGATCGTAGGTGTCGTAGGGCGTGCCGTCGCCGCCGATGTAGCTCATGTACATGCCGCGGTCGGCGCGCCAGAAATGCGCGTTGATCGCGCTCTTCAGCGCGGCGGCCTGGCTGCGGTAGCCGGCCGCCGTCTTCGCGTCGTGCCGCCCGTCGGCCAGCGTGGCGGCCAGTTGCAGCGCCTGGTAGTGCAGCACGTTGGTGGACAGCGCGTAGGACTGCGCGATGAAGGTCACCTCGTCCGCTGTCCACGCGGGGTAGCTCTGCTCGCGCCAGTCGAGGAACGAGGTCTCGCCGCGGTACAGGCCGAACGTGGCGTCGAACGCGTATTGGCGATCCTGCGCCAGCGTGGCGCCAAGCGCCTTGTCGACGTCGCCGGCAAAGGCCTTGTCCCCGAGCAGGTGGCGCGCGCCGAGGAACCAAACCACGCGATCGGTGCTGATCGGCCAGCTGCCGCCGGAGCCGGTGTCCTGCATCGGGTACAGGCCCTGCGGCGCGGACGGAACGCGCACGTCGGACAGCTTGAACTTCAACCCGTTGAGCGAGCGCGCCGGGTCGAAACGCCACAGGCCCAGGTCGATCGCGTAGGACAGGTCGCGCGTCCATACGTACGGCCACTTCAGGCCGGTCACGAAGCACTGGCAGGGAATCGGCTGGCCGTGGTCGAACGCGCCGTCGCGGATCGCGCTGACCGAATCCAGCGCCAGGTCGTCCTGCGCCATCGCGAACAGACCGTCGAACAACGCGCTGGCGGTCTCGGTGCGCAGTGGCTGCGCGGCGATCACGCGCTCGCCGTATGGCCACGCCAGCGTGTAGTTGTGCTGTGCGTCGCGGCTGATGGCGACGTGCACGCCATGCCAGTCCAGCCCGTCGTGCCAGGCCGGTGCGCCCGCGCTGGCGGCCATCGCCGCGGTCAGCAGCAGGCTCAGCATGGGCGGGTCCAGTGAAGCGGGATGCGGATCGTGCTGGTCATCGACGTGAGCCCTCCGGCAGCTGTTATGTCACGGTGCGGCATGTCCCGCATGTTGCGGTCGCAACATCGGCCACCGGCCGGCGTGGGGATGAGCCCTGCATGGTAGGTAGCGTCGCAATGCAGCAACCAGTGGTTGCATACGTATTCATGGCGGTCGGCGGCGCGCGGCGCCGTTCGCCGCGCCTTCCGCGCCGGGTCGGTTCTTGTAAAGCGCAGGGCGATGGCGGCATAGTCGATCGACACCAGCAACGACAGCGGGAGATTCCATGCGGGTACGCCTCGAAGATGTGGCGCGCGCAGCGAGCGTATCGCCCAAGACGGTGTCCCGTGTGCTCAACGACGAGGCCAACGTAAGCGATGCCACGCGCAAGCGCGTGCGCGCCGCTATGGAGGCGATGGATTACCGCCCGCATCCGTCGGCGCGCAGCCTGGCCGGGAACCGCTCGTTCCTGGTGGCGATGCTGTACGACAACAACGACAACCCCGCCTCGACCTACCTCGCCGAGATCCAGGACGGCGTGCTCGAGGCCTGCGATGCGCATCGCTACAGCATGATGGTGCGCCCGCTGCGCATGCGCAGCGACGACTTCATCCGCCGCCTCGACGCGCTGATTTCAGACCACCACCCCGACGGCGTGGTGCTGACGCCGCCGATCACCGACTACGCGCCGCTGCTGAAACGCCTGCGCGAACGCGACGTGCCGTATGCCAGCGTGTCGCCGCAAAGCGGCGGCGGCATCGGCGTGAGCATGGACGAGCAGGCGGCCGCGCGGGCGATCGTGGAGCACCTGCTGGCGCTGGGCCATCGGCGCATCGCCCATGTCGTCGGCATCGCCGACCACGGCGCCAGCCGCTGGCGCCTGGCCGGCTATCGCGAGGCGATGGCTGCCGCGGGCCTGCCCGAGGACCCGGCACTGGTGGTGCAGGGCGCGTTTACGTTCGGCTCCGGCGTCACCGCCGCGCGCGAACTGTTCGCGCTGCAGCAGCGACCCACCGCCGTGTTCGCCGCCAACGACGACATGGCCACCGGCGTGATGTGGGCGGCCGGCGAGTATGGGCTGAAGGTGCCGCACGACCTTTCCGTCTGCGGCTTCGACGACACCCCGTTGGCGCGCCAGCTGTGGCCCGCGCTCACCACCATCCAGCAACCCAGCCGCGAGATGGGCCGGATCGCCGCCCAGCAACTGCTGGGCGTGCTGCGCGGCCGCGGGCCCGGTGAACTGGTGCAGGTGCCGTTCGCCCTGCAGATCCGCGGCTCCACCGCCCGCGCTCCCTGAGTTCCTGCAAGAGCGCCCCCTCCACGTGGGACCTCCTTCGGTCGTGCGCGATGCCTCGCGTCGTAGGGCGGGCAATGTCCGCTGCTCTTGCCGAGGCGCATCGGAGAGCCGGCGGGCAGTGCCCGCCCTACAACGGCCACCCGCGGATCGCGGCCATGTTGCGCAGCAAATTGACAGCGCTGTCATTCCTGTCAGTATGCGGTTTCGACGCGTGCCGCCGGTGCGCCAGCCTGGAGCCATGCTGTGCCCTTGTCGTCCCCATCGCCCCTGTTCCTGCGTCGCATTTTCCTGACCGCATCCCTCGCTGGCGCGCTGATCATGCCCATTCATTTCGTGCTGGCCGCGGACACCGCCGCCACGGTCCACCCCGCATCGTGGCCGCAGGGCCGCTGGCCGCTGCCGCCGGATCCCGCGCTCGAGGCCAGGGTCAGGGCGCTGCTGGCGAAGATGTCGGTGGAGGACAAGGTCGGCCAGATGATCCAGGCCGACATCAAGTACGTGACCCCGGATGACGTGCGCACGTATCGTCTCGGCTCGATCCTGGCCGGCGGCAATTCCGGGCCGGACGGCCAGCAATACGGCACGGCCGCGCAGTGGCAGAAACTTTCCGATGCGTTCTACCGCGCGTCGATGGATACCTCGGGCGGGCGCCTGGCGATCCCGGTGCTGTTCGGCATCGACGCGGTGCATGGCCACAACAACCTGGTCGGCAGCACCTTGTTCCCGCAGAACGTGGGCCTGGGCGCCACCCGCGATCCGCAGTTGATCCACGCGATCGGCGACGTCACCGCGCGGGAACTGCGCGCCAGCGGCATCAACTGGACCTTCGCACCCACCCTCACGGTGCCGCAGGATGGCCGCTGGGGGCGTGCCTACGAGGGCTATTCGCAGAACCCGGCGCTGGTGGCGCAATACGCCAGCGCCGTGGTCGAGGGCCTGGAAGGCAGGCTCGGTACGCCGCACTACCTGGATGCCGACCACGTGATCGCCACGGCCAAGCATTTCGTCGGCGATGGCGGCACCCGCGACGGCAAGGACCAGGGCGACGCCGAAGTCAGCGAAGCGGTGCTGCGCGACGTGCACGCGGCCGGTTATCCGCCGGCGATCGAGGCCGGCGTACAGGTGGTGATGGTCTCGTTCTCCAGCTGGAACGGGGTGAAGATGGCCGGCAACAAGGCGCTGATCACCGACGTGCTGAAGGGCCGCATGGACTTCGGCGGCATCGTGCTGGGCGACTGGAACGCGCACGGCCAGGTGCCCGGCTGCACCAACGAGGATTGCCCGGTGGCGTACAACGCCGGGCTGGACATGCTGGAGGCGCCCGATTCCTGGAAGGGCCTGTACAAGAACACCCTGGCCGAGGTGAAGTCCGGGGTGATCCCGATGGCCCGCGTCGACGACGCGGTGAGCCGCATCCTGCGCGTGAAGCTGCGCCTGGGCATGTTCGAGGCCGGACTGCCGTCGGCCAACCCCTTGGTGATCAAGTCGGCGCAGGTGGTCGGCAGTCCCGCGCATCGCGCGCTGGCGCGCCGGGCCGTGCGCGAGTCGCTGGTGTTGCTGAAGAACGACGGCGTGCTGCCGATCGATCCGCGCAAGCACGTACTGGTCGCCGGCGACGGCGCCGACAACATCTCCAAGCAGAACGGCGGCTGGACGCTGACCTGGCAGGGCACCGGCCTGACCAATGCGAATTTCCCGGGCGCGACCTCGATCTTTGCCGGTATCCAGGCGCAGGTGAAGGCGGCCGGCGGCACCGCGGAGCTGTCGGTCGACGGCAGCTACAAGCAGAAACCCGACGTCGCCATCGTGGTGTTCGGCGAAGACCCTTATGCCGAATTCCAGGGCGACCTGCCGAACCTGGCGTACCGGCCCGGCAACGATCACGACCTCGACCTGCTGCGTCGCCTGCACGCGCAGGGCGTGCCGGTGGTGGCGGTGTTCCTCACCGGCCGGCCGCTATGGATGAACCGCGAGATCAATGCATCGGATGCGTTCGTGGTGGCGTGGCTGCCCGGCAGCGAAGGCGAGGGCATCGCCGACGTGTTGCTGCGCACGCGCGACGGCCGCGTCGCGCATGACTTCCACGGCAAGCTGGCGTACGCGTGGCCGCGCACGGCGGTGCAGATTCCGGTCGCCGCGGCCGCGCGCGGCGAGCAGCCGCAGTTTCCCTACGGCTTCGGCCTGACCTATGCCGATCGCGGCGACACCGGCCCGCTGTCCGAGGATGCCGGGATCGAACTGAGCAGCGCGCGGGCCGGCGTCTACTTCACCCATGGCAAGCCGGCGCAGGGTTTCACGCTGCGCCTGACCGGCGCCAACGGCGCGGCCGCCAACGTCACCGCCACGCCCGCCGCGACGGCGGATGGCAGCCTGCGCATCGTCGCGCTCGACTACAAGGCTCAGGAGGACGCGCGCAGCCTGGACTGGTCGGGCCGCGGCACCGCGCGCGCCGCGCTGGTGGCGCCGGCGCCGCTGGACGTGGAGCGCGAGACCAATGGCGACGTGATGCTGGTGACCACCCTGCGTATCGACGCGGTATCGGCGCAAGGCGCCACGGTCGGCGTCGCCTGCGGCAGCGGTTGCGGCGCCGCGGTGCCGATCGGCAAGCAGTTGGCTGCACTGCCGCGCGGGCAGTGGCTGCGCGTGGGCGTGCCGTTGAAATGTTTCCGCGACGCCGGCGCCGACATGAGCAAGCTGGACCGGCCGTTCGAATGGACCAGCGGCCCGGGCGAACGCATCGCCGTCACCGACGTCTCGCTGGGCACGGTGGCGGACCGGACGCTGGACTGCCGCGCGCACTAGGCCACCCGCCATACGGTGGCTCCGACCCGGACGCTGCGCGGCCGGGATCGACCGATGAATGCCATCGCCTTTGCCCGACACCGCCTCGCGTGCCGGCGCGGGGTCCGGCTGACCTGTGCTGGGACGGACGGATCTCCGGTCCGACTGTGCGTTCGGGATTACCGCCTGCGCCATGTCCCGCAAAAAAAAGGATGCCCCGTTGCCGGGGCATCCAGTGGCGACAGGGGAGGATCGGTCGCCAGGGGGGAAGGGTGAAACCTAGAACCACACGCCGACGTTGACGCCGTAAGTGCGCGGCGGCAGGTATTGCGAGGTGTAGGCGAAGCTGCCGTCGGGCAGGGCGAAACGGCCGGCACTGGTGCGCACCTTGCTGTCGCTGACGTTCTGCACGTAGGCGCCGATCCACCAGCGGTCCTGCGGCTCGTTGTAGCGCAGCGAGATGTCGCCGCGGCCGTACGCCTTCTGCTTGTCGCCGTCGCCCAGGTTGAACGTGCTCAGCCATTGCGAGCTCTGGTACTGCGCGGAGATGCGCGGAGTTAGCCGGCCGCCGTTGGCCAGGCGGAAGTCGTGCTCGTAGATCGCGGTGAGCGAGGCGTTCGGCGCATGCGGCAGGTCGTTGCCGCTGACGTCGATGCAGGCGCTGATGCCGGACGCCGGGTCGCAGGCGGGCAGGCCCTGGTAGTCGTTGCTGCCGGCATACTTGAGCGTGCCCAGTTCCTTCTTCGGGATCGCCGAGAACACCAGGTTGAGGCGGTCGTTCTCGCTGGACAGCGCCAGCTCCGATTCGAAGCCCATCACCTTGGTGGTGCCCTTGACGTTGGAGAAGCCCAGCCCGCGGTTGCCGTCGGGGTAGGTGATCGGCGCGGCCAACTGGAAGTTCTTGAACTGCTCGTAGTAGATCGCGCTGTTCCACGTCAGGTGGCCGTCGAGGAAGCTGAACTTCGAGCCGACTTCGTAGTTGGTCAGCGTCTCCGGTTCGTACAGCGTGCCGGCGTCCTGGGTGCCGCCGGACTTGTAGCCGGTGGATACGCTGGCATACAGCAGGCCGTGCTGGCCCATGTCGGTATCCAGCCTGGCCAGCCAGGTGACCTTGCTCTTGTCGTACTTCGCATCGTTGACGGTGGAGACGTTGAAGCCCACGTTGCCCGGTTCGACGTCCGGCGAGATCGGCACCTGCGGCACCGTCGGGTCGTAGGCCCAGCCCCAGCCGCGGCCACCCTCGTTCTTCTTGACGTCGTTGGACCAGCGCGCGCCGCCGGTCAGGCGCAGGCCGTCGGTGATGTGCCAGGTGGCCTGGCCGAAGAAGGCGGTGGTTTCCACGGTCTCCTTCGGCTGGATGAACGAACCCTGCCAGGCCACGGTGCCCTGCGCGGTGCCGTTGAGGATCGGGATGTCGAAGCGGATGTTGTTGTCCTCCGCCGCGTAGTAGGCGCCGAGGATCCAGTCCACCGCGTTGTCGCCGGCCGACTTCAGGTCCAGTTCGTGGCTGTAGTTCTTGTAGTTGGAGAAGTTGGTGCGGTCGGCCTGGTAGGACGCGCCGGTGGTGAAGCTGGTCGGCACCTGGACGCCGTTGTCCTGGTCGAAGTTGCTCTTGCCGGAGAAGCGGTTGAAGCCGGCGACGTAGCTCAGCGTCATCGCGTCGTTGATGTTGAAGTCCATGCGGCTGCGCACCGTGTGCGAGTCGCGCTTCAGGTAGGGCGCGGTGTCGATCAGGGCCGACCAGAAATCCTGGCCTGCGCGCGGTTGCTGCATCAGGCTCATGCCGGGCGTGCCGCGGTCGCGGAAGTATTCGTAGGACAGGTTCCAGGTGAACGCGTCGCTCGGCTGCCACATTGCGCTGACGCGCGCCGCCGACTGGTCCTGCGCGTTGTACTTGTCGCCGCCGGTCACGTAGTTGCTGGCGTTGATCGGCTGGAATGTGGCGAGCGTGCCGCCGCTGGCCAGGTAGGCCGCCTGCTGTTGCGCCACGCTGGGCAGTTGCTGCGACGGGTTCTGGAAATCCACGTAGCCGTCATGCTGCTCCTGCGCCATCGCCACGCGCATCGCGAAGGTGCTGCTGATCGGCAGATTCACCGTGGCGCGGGTGCCGACGTGGCTGTAGTTGCCGGCCTCGATCTGTGCATTGCCATAGAAGCCGCTGGTGTCCGGCTTGCCGGTCTGGAAATTGACCACGCCGGCGGTGGAGTTGCGCCCCCACAGCGTGCCCTGCGGACCGCGCAATACTTCCACGCTTTCGATGTCCAGCAGCAGGCCGGCGGCCGCTTCCGGGCGCGGCGAATACACACCGTCGATGAACATCGCCACTTCCGGATCGGCATACTCGGTCTTGGCGCTGTCGTTGCCGATGCCGCGCATGGTCAGGGTGACCACGCCATGATCGCCTTGCGACGTGGCCTGGAAGCCCGGCACCAGCTTGGTGATGTCCTGCACCGTCATCACCCGCTCCTTGTCGAGCGTGTCGGCGCTGATCGCGCTGATCGCGACCGGAGTCTTCTGCAGCGGAGTCTCGCGTTTGGTCGCGGTGACCTGGACGCTGTCCAGATCCTTCACCTTCCTGCTGGCCGCCGTGTCTTTCGGGGCAGGGTCCTGTGCCGCAGCGTAGACGGCGCCCGAGGCAAATATGGCGGTCATGGCGACGTACAAAGCCGAGTAGCGTAATTTCATTTCACCCTCTCCCCAAATTGTCGTGGACATGCAGTGGTCGTGGACATGCGGTAATCTTTGCATGACAGCGCTGTCAAATTAAATGACAGCGCTGTCATCGAGGGCGATCCTACTGCGAAATTCGACAATTGGCTTGTTGCGCAGCAACAAGCGGGGAGGGGAGTGGCATGGCGCGCATTCAGAGGATTCTGGTCGTGGGCGGCGGTACTGCCGGCTGGCTGACGGCCTGTTATCTGGCCAAGGCGTTGAATACCGCGGCGCCGGAAAGCATCCGGGTCGAACTGGTCGAATCGCCGAACATCGGCTTGCTCGGCGTGGGCGAGGCCACGTTTCCGTCGATCCGCGGCACGCTGGCCGCGATCGGCCTGGACGAGCGCCGCTTCCTGGTCGGTGCCAGCGCAACCTACAAGCAGGGCATCCAGTACGTGAACTGGGTGCGCCCGCCCGGCGAACCGGGGCCGGACCGTTTCTTCCACCCGTTCAGCCTGCCTAGCCAGCGCAGCGGCAGCCCGGAGCTGTTGCCGTACTGGCTGCTCGGCGGCGCCCCCGGCGGCATGGCCTTCGCCGAGGCGGTGACCATGCAGCAACGCCTGATCGATCACGGCCGGGCGCCGAAGCGCGCCACCGATCCCGATTACCAGGGACCGATGAATCACGCCTATCACTTCGATGCGGCCTGCTTCGCCGCCGTGCTGGCCGAGCATGGCCAGAGCCTGGGCGTCAGGCGTCACCTGGCCACGGTGGAACGGGCCGAACTGGACGGATCAGGCGCGATCGCGCGCATCGTCACCAGAGAAATCGGCGAACTGAGCGCCGACCTCTACGTGGATTGCACCGGCCTGCGCGGCGCCCTGATCGGCGGAGCGATGCAGTCGCCGTTCCACAGCCGGCGCGACGTGCTGTTCGCCGACCGCGCGGTGGCGTTGCAGGTGCCGTATCCACGCCCAGACGCGCCGATCCTGCCGTTCACCCGCGCCACCGCGCAGGAAGCCGGCTGGATCTGGGACATCGGCCTGCAGAAACGGCGCGGCATCGGTTACGTCTATTCGTCGCGGCATAGCGATGCGAACCGCGCGGAAGAAGTCATTCGCAACTACGTTGGCGAGCAGGCGGCGGGACTGGAAGCACTGCATATCAAGTTCGAGACCGGCTATCGACCGGAACACTGGCGTCGCAACTGCGTGGCGGTGGGGTTGGCCGGCGGCTTCGTCGAACCGCTGGAATCCACCGGCATTGCCCTGGTCGAACTGGCCGCCTACCTGATCACCCATCTGTTGCCGGGCGACGTCGACGACATGGAACGCACCGCGCGTCGCTTCAACGACATGATGGTGGCGCGCTACGAGCGCGTCATCGATTTCATCAAGATGCACTACTGCCTCACGCAGCGCCGTGACAGCGCGTTCTGGATCGACAACACCGACCCGGCCGGCATCCCGCAGACCCTGCAGGACAGACTTGCGCTATGGCGCCATCGCCCGCCGCACCGGCTGGACTTCGTCACCGACCTGGAGATGTTCATGCCGGCCAGCTGGCAATACGTGCTGTACGGCATGGAGTTCCGCACCGACCTCGAACCGATGCGCAGCGCCTACCCGCAGATGGAGGCGGCGCAGCGCGAGTTCGCGATGATCCGGCAGATGGCCGGCCATGCGTTGAACGACCTCCCGGACCACCGTGCCCTGGTCGAGCAATTGTGCCGCGAGCAAGTGCAGCGGAAGATGGACAGGCTTGTCGGGGCGGATGGCTGATCGGGTGGCAGCCCCGCCGCAGTGCCGGAAACTCACCCTGACCCGGTCTTGGCGCGATCCTACTGGAGCCTCCCATGCAATTGACCCGTCTCGTTTTCGCTGGCGTGCTGCTGACGCTCCCGGCCCTCGATGGCTGTTCGAAACGTCCCGCCGAGGCGACACCGGCGGCGGTTGCTGTATCGCCACCATCCGTGTCGGTCCCGGGAAAACCACCCAGGGAAGATGCCCGGGCATGCGATCTGGTCACCCCGCAGGAAATGTCCGCGATTCTAGGCAGCGCCGTGGTCGGTGCCGAGCCAAGCCACAAATCGTCCGGCAAGACCGAATGCATCTACAAGCCGGCCGATGGGGCCAGCCCCTACGTCGAGTTCTCGGTCGAATGGGGTGAAGCCGAGACGGCGATGAGGGCGGCGGGCGCGATGGGCCACGGCAAACCGGGCGCAGACGACCCTTACGCGGGCATCGGCGACCAGGCGGTATCCGTCGGAACGTCACTGTGGATTCGCAGCGGCGAGGACTTTGTGCAGATCGTATTTTCGGGTGTGGACGACGCGCCGGCGAAAGCGAGGAAAATCTTCGACACCGCGAAGGCGAGGATGTGACAAGCCGTTAGCGTGGGTTTCGCGTTGAGCCGGCGGGCCCGACTCAACGCAACTCCACCACGACCAACCCCTGCACCGGCACGGTGATCTCGAACCGGCCGTCGCGCACGCTCGACGATGCCGGCGCGGCCAGCTTGCCGGCTTCGCGCAGTTGCATGATCTGCGCGCGGCTGGGGGAGTCGGGACGGCCCATGCGGTCGAACGCTGCGATGGCGTTGCCGTGGCTTTCGTCCAGCCGCCACACGGTGGCGTGGGCGCCGGCAGGCAGGTGTCGTACGTCGATGCTGAAGTGCTTCGGCGTGCCGGCGGGTTCGCCTGGCGTGTAGCTGGCGGTGTTGCCGATGGGCGGGGCGTAGTTCCATAGCGCGATGACCACGCTGCCGTCGTCGCGGCGGGTGGCCAGGGCGGAGTCGGAATTCACCGCGAGGCGCTTGTCGCCCAGCTTGTGCAGCATGGCGAATGCGTTGAACGCGGGCTTGGGAATGCGGTTGGCGGCGATCAGGCCGAAGCCGCCGTAGAACGGGTTGCGCACGACGCCCTGTTCCTCGAACACGTCGGAGAACGACCAGTAGCTCATCGCCTCGACCTTGCCGGCGCACAGGCGGATGGTGTTGGCGATCCACGGGCCCATGAACACGGTGTCGGTGACGTTGGGCAGGTTGGCGTAGCTGGCGTTGTATTCGCTGAAGATCAGCGGCATGTGCGGGTAGGGCGAGGCGGCGATTTCCTTGTGCACCTTGTCCACCGCACGGCAGACCATGTCGGCGCGTGGAATTTTTTCGCTGGTGTGGAACACGTTGTCGGCGGTGTCGTCGCCGTAGACATGCGTGCTGACGAAATCGACCGGCACGTTGTTCTTGTGCGTGTGCGCGAGGAAATCGGTGGCCCACGCGGCCTGCGCCGTGGACGGACCGCCCACGCGGATGCGCGGATTCACCGCCTTGAGCGCGCGCACGGTGTGGTCGTACAGGGTGAAGTAGCTGGCTTGCGCCGGCTTGCCGACCCAGAAGCCGATGTTCGGCTCGTTCCACACCTCGAAGTACCAGCTGGCCACCTCGTCGATGCCGTAGCGCTCGACCAGGTGTCGTGCCAGCGCGCCGATCATCGCGTCCCATTCGGCGTAGTCCTCCGGCGGCGCAACGTTCGGGCGGTACCAGAATGCCTGCAACGCGGCCGGGTCGGAGGTCAGCTCCGGCGGCATGAAGCCGAGCTCGACGAACGGCTTGAAGCCGTGCTCGAGCAGGCCGTCGTAGATCTGGTCGACGTAGGAGAAGTTGTAGGAAATCTTCCCCTGCGCGTCGCGCTGCACCAGGCCCACGTCGTGGTCGAGGATGCCGTGGAAGCGGATGTAGCCGACGCCGGTGGCCTGGTGCACGGCGTCCAGATCCTTGCGGTAGTCGTCGCGCAGCGCCAGCGACGCGCGGCCGGAGCCGAGCATCTGCTCCCAGAAATGCGGGAAGGGCGTGCCCTGCGCGCTGGCGTCGATATGCAGGCGGGTGGTGGTTGCCGGCGGCGCGGCGCTGACCGTACTGGTGAACAGCAGGGCGGCGGTGCAAACCGCCAGGGCCAGGCTTCGCAACTGTCCGGAAAAAGTCATGGCGGGATCCTGTTCGACGGCCCGGAAACCGGCCGGGCGAGGCCTGCAACCATCGGGATGTAAACGTTTACATCCCGATGGAGTTTCCTACACGTCGGGGACCCGCGTCCAGCCATCCGCAGCCGGATTCCGCGGGATCGAAAGCGGTCTCGCGGCGGCGGAGCGAATCCGCCCGTCGCCATGAATCCGGTCTACTGCGCCAGGATCGCCCCATAGTGGCCGTTCACCGCCACGCTGACCTGGCCGTTCTGCACGGTGTAGTGCGTGCCCGAGATCAGCTCGGTGACCGTGCTGCCGTTGGTCATGCTCAGCTGCCACACCGGCACGGTGACGGTGTGCGACACGCTGTCGTTGTTCAGCGCCACCGCGATGCGGTTGGTGGCGTCGAAGCGGCCATAGGCATACAGCTTGTTGGCGTCGTCGGTGAGCAGGGTCATGAACGAGCCGGTGCGCAGCGCCGGGTAGGCGTTGCGGATGGTGGTCAGCTTCTGGGTCAGCGCCACCGCGCTGTTGGTGATGCTGCCGATGGTCCAGTCGAAGGTTCGCCGGTTGTCCGGGTCGGCGCCTCCCTGCATGCCGTACTCGTCGCCGTAGTAGATCGTGGGCGTGCCGACGTAGGTCATCTGGAAGAACAGCGCGAGGTAGGTCTTCCAGATGTCGCCGCCGGCGCGGTTGCCGAAGCGGGTGATGTCGTGGCTGCTGAGGAAGTTGCTCATCGCCTGCTGCACGTTGGTCGGGTAGTTCGCGCGGGTGCCGTGCAGCCAGCTGTCGAACTGCGAGACCGGGATGCTCGCCGCGTTGCCGCCGTAGTCCTGACCGGTGATCCACTCCGACACCGGCTGGGTGAAGCCGTCGTAGTTCATCGCGCCGTCCCACTGGTCGCCGCCGCTGGTCCACGGGCCGGCGTTGCCCCAGAACTCGCCGAGGATATCCGCGTTGGCGTTGACCGATTTCACCGCGCTGCGCAGCTCGGCCATGATCTGGTGGTTGGCGGTATCGCTGCCGTTGCCGCCGCCGGCGTCGAGGTACTGCGCCGCGTCGAGGCGCCAGCCGTCGATCGAATAGGGCGACGCCAGGTAGGTCTTCACCACCGAGCTGGCGCTGCCGTAGATCGCGTTGCGTACCGCCGAGCCGCTGGCGCCGTAGTCCAGCTTGGGCATGCTGGAGAAGCCGAAGAAGGCCGAATAGGTGTTGGGCCAGCTCTGGAAGGTGTAGTAGCCGTAGGTCGGACTGGACTGCGACTCGTAGGCGCCGGTGATGCTGGTCCACCAGTTGTAGCGGTCGAACCACTTGTGGGTGTCTCCGGTGTGGTTGAACACGCCGTCGAGCACCAGGTAACCCTTCGGTCCGTTGCTGGTGCTGTGGATGTCGGCGCTCAGCGTCTGCAGCGTGCTGTTGCTGCCGAACGCCGGGTCCACCGTCATGTAGTCCTCGGTGTCGTACTTGTGGTTGCTCGGCGAGAGGAAGACCGGGTTGAGATAGATGATGTCGGCGCCCACGGTGTTCTTGATGTAGCCCAGCTTCTGGTCGATGCCGGCCAGGTCGCCGCCGAAGAATACGGCGGTGTTGCAGCCGCTGACGTTGGCCACCACGCTCGTCCCCCAGGCATGCTTCTCGGTGGCACAGCCCGCATACGTGTACTGGCCGTTGCTCACGTCGTTGGCGGTGCTGCCGTTGTAGAAACGGTCCGGGAAAATCTGGTACATCACGCCGTTCTTCATCCACGCCGGCGTGGTGAATCCGGGCAGGATGAAGAAGTCGCCGGAGGACGGTTCGGCGGAAGTGGTGCCTGCGGCGTTGAGCCAGGCGGTGGCGCTGCCGTCGTTGATCTGGAAGCGGTAGTACTTCTTCGAGGCGCTGGCCGGCACGGTGCCCTTCCAGTAGTCGAAGTTGCCGGTGGGGTCGTTCGCCGACCAGCTCATCGCCACCCAGTGGAACGCGCCGTCCGCGCTGTCGTAGTACTTGATGTTGGCGCTGCTGATGTCGCCCTTGAAGGTGCGCAGGGTCAGCGTGACCGCCTGGGCGGAAGTCGGCTCGACGTGGTTGTCGTAGAGCGGGCCCTGGTCGTGGAACAGGCCGCTCCATTCCACGTTGTTGTCGTTGCTGGCGGCCCGCGCCTGTTCGTGGAGGGACGGTAATGCATAGAGCGCCAGCGCCGCAGCGAGCGCGCACGCCAGGGTGGATTTCGAGCCATGTCTCGCGTTGCCTTGATTGCCCATCGAACATCCCTCCGCAGGTGGGTGGATCCGGCGTGCCCGCATGGGCACGCCGGGGTTCTTGCGCTTTCAGGAAACCTTGGGCCGCCGGCCGGTCCTACATGGCGATCGTGATCTGCGCGGCACGCGCTGCGGCCACCCGTACGTAGGTGACGTCGCCGTAGCGGTCGTGGCCGCGGGCCCAGCCTTCGCCGCCGCTGCGCTGCAGGGCGGCGGGATCGGCAAAGGCTTTCAGCTGGCCGACGCTGGCGGCCGCAGCGCCGTGGATCTTCAGCAGGTAGAAACGCAGTGCCGGCTTGAAGCTGCCGCTGGCGGCGCCGAGTTCCAGCTCGATCGCGTTGCCGCGGCGTTGCGCCGACAGCGGCTGCAGGAAGTACGCGCCGTGCTCGTAGTCGTAGCTGCTGCCGTCGTCGTCGTAGTAGTCGAATGTGCTGCGCCGTGCGGCGGGGAACACGTCGACGTCGAGCTGGACCAGCGGCTGCTCGCCCACGTAGTCCTCGGGGGGACGGGTCGGGATGATCGCGCCGTCGCGGACGAACAGCGGGATGTCGCTCCACGTCTTGCTGTCGATCGCCAGGCGGATGCTGCGGCCGCCCTCGTAGACCTTGCCGCTGAACCAGTCGGTCCAGCGCCCGGCGGGCAGGTAGATGTCCTTCGCGGTCTGGCCCTGCACGACCACCGGTGAGGCCAGCAGCCAGTCGCCGAACAGCCACGAATCGACGTCGTTGCGCACGTTCGGATCCTCGGGCCAGTCGAACAGCAGCGGACGCACCAGGCCGACGCCGGTGGCGCGGCGTGCATGCTCGTAGCTGTAGATGTAGGGAATCAGCGCGTAGCGAAGGCGGATCGCAGCGGTCGCGGCCTTCTCCGCGACCGGGCCGTACACCCACGGTTGGCGCTTCTGGCCGAGCTCGCCGTGCACGCGGAAGATCGGCGTGAACGCGCCGAACTGGATCCATCGCGCGTAGTTCTCCGGCGTCGGCGTGCCGTCCTTGAAACCGCCGCCGTCCATGCCCCACTGCATCGCGCCCACGTTGATCGCGCTGAGCATGCGCGCGCGCTGGCCGGCCATGCTGGCGAAGCCGGTGGGGATGTCGCCGGACCACAGGCCATAGGCGTAGCGCTGCGAGCCAAGCCAGAAGTTGCGGTTGATCGACCACACACGCTGGTTCGAGACGCCGCGCTGGCTGTCGTACAGCGCGCGCTGCATGTTCATGAACTCGGTATCGCTGCCGGTGGTGTCCGCCTCGTCGTTCCACCAGCCCACGATGCCGTCGTCGTAGCCGTACTTGATCGCCAGGTCGCCGAACCAGCGGCGCGCGGCGGCCAGGTCGAAGTCGATGTTCTTCACCGGCTTGTGCGAAAAATAATCGTCGCTGACTGCTTCGCCCGGCACCCAGAAATCGTGCGCGCTGGCATAGCGTCCCTCCACCGTGTCGACGTGGATGCGCGGTTTCATGATGCCGGTCAGCTTGATCCCGCGGGCGTCCATCTGCTTCTTCAAGGCGCCGCTGGGACCGTCGGGGAACTTGGTCGGGTTCCAGCGGAACTCGCCGTAGTTGTCATCGCCCCAGGCCTTCCAGTCGAAGTCCAGCGTGATGTTGTCGATCGGGATGTGCTTGGCGCGGTAGGTGTCGACGATCTGCAGCAATTCCTTCTGATCGATGCCCCACTGGCTGTTGGTGAAGCCCATCGCCCACTTCGGGAACAGCGGCGTGCGGCCGCTGAGCTGCGCCAGCGCGCCGAACAGCTGCGTCGGCGTGCCGAGCAGGATATAGACGTCCGTATCCTTGCGTGGGCTGTCAGCGCCGATCATGCCGGGTTGCAGCGTGAACGTGGCGCCGTCGCTGTCCAGCAGCACGCCGTAGCCGGCGCTGCTCCACACGAACGGTGCGCCGGCATGGCCTTGCTCGCCGGCGCTGGCCACCTGCTTGCCGCTGCGCAGCATGCCGGCGGAAGCATCCTCGGTGGCGTTGTAGCCGCCGATGCCGTACAGCGCGTCGTCGCCGGCGTGCTGCGCCTGCAGCCGGCCGTGGCGCAGGGCGTCGACGTCGATGCGCAGCAGCGTGCGTTGCCGTGCGTCGTCGATGCGCAGCTGGCGATGCTGGCGATCCCAGTGGACCGAGGCAGCGGCGGAAGCGAGGCTCGCGCCATCGGCGTCCTTCGCGCCGCGTACCTGCGCGAAGCGCGTCGGTGCGGCGGCGGGGTCGAGCACCAGCGTGGGCATGCCGGTATGGCGGCCGGGTTCGAAATGCACGCGCACGATGCCGGGCGCGATGAAGTGGACATCCAGCCGGTCGGCACCGAAGTCGATCGTGATGGCGTGGTTGGCAAGTTGGGCCATGGGGGATGCCTGTGCAGTCTGCGCGGGGACGGCCGCAGCGATGCCGCCCGCCGGAGCCAGGGCGAGGCCAAGCCACAGCCAGGCGGCCAGGGTCGGGCCGGGTTTTGCGGTGCGGGTGGGGGGGATGGTCATGGCGGGCTCCTCGCGGGTCGCGGGTTCAGTCCAGGATGGCGCTGGCATAGGGAGGCAAGGTCAGGTGGTCGCGCCGCAGTGCGGTGCCGGCGCGGCTGTGTCGCAGCAAGTGGCGGAAACGGGTGTCGCCCAGCGGCACCTGTTGCGGTTGGCCGGACAGATTGTGCAGCACCAGCACGTGGCTGCCGGCATCGTCGAGCTGCCAGGCGGCGATGTGCGGGTTGGCCAGCGCGGGCGCGGTGAGCGTGCCGTCGCGCAGCGCGCTGATCTCCCGGCGCCAGCCGATCAGCATGGCGTAGTAGTGCAGCAGCGAATCGCCGGCCTGCTGCTCGGCCTCCACCGAGACGTCGGAGCCGTCGCCGGCACTGAACGTTTTCCAGCGTGTCTCGCCCGTGCCGTGCGGATCGCGGTGCCAGCGCATCGGCTCGCGCAGGTCCGGGTCGGGCTTCTTTCCGCGCATGCCCAGTTCCTCGCCGTAGTAGACGAACGGCTGGCCGGGCAGGGTGAGCAGCATCGCGGCGGCCATGCGCATGTGCTGCGGGTTGCCGTCGAGCTGGCTCATCACGCGTTCCTGGTCGTGGTTGGACAGGAACGGCGCGTCCACGCCGGATTTGCCGGCGACCTTGCGGTAGGCGGAGTCGGTGTGCGCGAGCAGTGCGCCGAGATTGCCGGCGCGTTCGTGCTTCGCGCTGTCGATCAGCTGCACCGCCAGCGGGAAGTCGAACACCGCATCGAGCGGCTTGAAGTACGGCGCCAGTTCGTCGGCGGAGTCGCGGGTCACCTCGCCGACCACATAGGCCGCGGGGTTGACCGTATTCAGGCCCTGGCGGAATTCGGACCACCAGGCGAGGTTCTTCTTGAGCGTGAGCGGATTGTCGGCATCCGCCTTGAAGTCGTAGTAGATGTGCTGCGCGGCGTCGAGACGGAAGCCGTCCACGCCCTTCTTCAGCCAGTACTGGCCGAGCTTGACCATTTCCTTGCGCACCGCCGGCGTGTCGTAGTCGAGGTCCGGCATGTTGGCGGAGAAGTCGCCCAGGTAATGCGCCGTGCCGAGTGCATGCCAGGCCTGCGAACCGGCGGCGTCCGCGGCGTGCAGGTCGGTGTGCGGGCCGGCCCAGCTGTACCAGTCGTGATGCGGATCGGCGGGATCGCGGGCGGCTTCGAACCAGGGGTGCTGGTCGCTGGTGTGGTTGATCACCAGGTCGATGATCACCTTGATGTGGCGCTTGTGCGCCTCGCGCAGCAGGCGTTCGAAGTCGGCCATCGTGCCGTACTGCGGGTTGATGGCGTAATAGTCGGTGACGTCGTAGCCGTGGTAGCTGGGCGACGGATTGATCGGCATCAGCCAGATGCCGCCGACGCCGAGCGACTTGAGGTAGTCGAGCTTCGCGGTGACGCCGTTGAGGTCGCCGGTGCCGTCGCCGTCGGTGTCGTACCAGCTGCGCACGAAGATCTCGTACCACACACCGGAGGGCGCCGATGCAGCAGGAACGGCCGGCGCGGCCGCGGCCGGCGCGGAGCTGCCCAGTGCGAGCAGGGCGAAGAGCAGGGATGAAGCGATGCAGCGGATCATGGTCGGTCCCCGGTCACGGTGGAATGCGGCGGTGCTCATGCGGCTAGGCTGCCGGCCGCACGCGCCACGAATTCGTGGTGCGGCGGCAGCGTGTTCTTCGCGCGGCCGACCAGGGTGCGGATGTCGGCGAGGAAGCCGTCCAGCTGCTCCGCGGTCAGCGCGTCGGCCAGCGGGTGATGGCGATCCGGCTCGATGCGCTGGCCCAGCAGTACCTGCACCCAGCCGCTCTCGGTGAACAGCTCGTCGGCTTCGCGGAAGATCATGCCGGTGCGGCGGAACAGTTCGATGCGGTGCGCCAGCGCCGGCGGGATATCCATCGCGCCGCACTGCTGCCAGAACGGCGTGTCGGTGCGCTCGGTGGCCTTGTAGTGCAGGATCAGGAAATCGCGCACGCGCTCGTACTCGAAGCGGGTCTGGCGGTTGTACTCGTCCACCAGCTGCTGCTCGCAGTGGCGGTCGGGGAACATCGCCAGCAGGCGGTTGATGCCGGACTGCACCAGGTGGATGCTGGTCGACTCCAGCGGCTCCATGAAGCCGGCAGCCAGGCCCAGTGCGAGGCAGTTGCGGTTCCACGCCTGATTGCGCATGCCAGTGACGAAGCGCAGCGGACGCGGGTCGCCCAGCGCTTCGGTCTCCAGGTTCGCCAGGAGTTGCGCGGCGGCTTCGTCGTCGCTGATGAAGCGGCTGCAGTACACGTGGCCGTTGCCCACGCGGTGGCGCAGCGGGATGCGCCACTGCCAGCCGGCCGTGCGCGCGCTGGCCTGGGTATATGGGCGCATCGGGCCGCCCGGGGCGCTGGCCACGGCCAGCGCACGGTCGCAGGGCAGCCAGTGCTGCCAGTTCTCGTAGCCGGTGTTCAGCGCGCCCTCGATCAGCAGGCCGCGGAAGCCGGAGCAGTCGATGAAGAAGTCGCCCTCGACGATCTCGCCGTTGTCCAGCTGCAGCGATTCGATGAAGCCGTCGCCGGCGCGCAGGCGCACGTCCACCACCTTGCCTTCGATGCGCTGCACCGCGCCCGGCGCGATATGTTCGCGCAGGTATTGGGCGTAGCGCGAGGCGTCGAAATGGTAGGCGTAGCGGATGCCGCCGATCGGGCTGCCCGGTACGGATTCCAGCGGCGCGAAGCGGTTCTCGGCCGCGGCCGCGGCGTTGAGCGAATACGCCCACAGGTCCGGCGCGTCCGCCCGGCTGCGGCTTCTCAACCAGTAGTGGTGGAACGGCGTCAGGCCCAGCGGCAGGCCGAGGTCGCCGAAGGCGTGCAGATAGGAATCGCCGAGGCGGCCGAAGCCGTTGAGCTGCACGCCCAGTTTGTAAGTGCCGTGGACGGCACGCAGCATGTCGTCCTCGTCGATGCCGAGGAAGCGGTTGATGTGGCGGATCTGCGGGATGGTGGCCTCGCCCACGCCGACGGTGCCGATCTCGGCCGATTCGACCAGGCGTATGGCAACACCCGCTCCGAGAGCCTTCGCGAGCAGCGCTGCTGCCATCCAGCCGGCGGTGCCGCCACCGACGATCACGATGCGGCGGATGCGGGGATCGTTCATGTCATGGCTCCTCGGCGTCCTGTCTTCGCTGTCGCGCCGCCGCCGCTGCGGATGCGCGGATCATGAAAAAAAACCCCGCCGGAGAATACACAGCGGGGCACCATGGGGAGGTAATGTCGATACGGCTTACTGGAACTTGTACGAGACGCCGATATCGTAGCGGCGGCCGTAACGCTCCCACGTCAGCACCTGGCGTGGGTCGTCGTTCTGGTAGGTGATGAAGGTCTTGTTGGACAGGTTGGAGCCCTGCACGATGAAGGTCAGACCCTTCAGGCTGCCGCTATCGATGCTGTAGCTGACCTGGGCATCGTAGGTGCTGCCGCCCTGGATGGTCTGCTCGATGCGCGACGCGCTGATGCCCGACACCTCGCCCAGGAAGCTCGAACGGTAGCTGTCGCTGATGCGGGCTTCGAAGCCGCTGTGCTGGTAGTACAGCGTGGCGTTGGCGACCCACTTCGACAGGCCCGGCACGGTGATCGGCGTGCTGTTGCCGGCGAACACCAGCGAGCTCTTGGTGCGGTTGCCGGTGAGGATCGCTCCGAAGCCGTCGAGTGCCGGCGTGACCAGGTTGAACGGCAGGTTCAAGGTCACCTGGGCGCCCTTCACGTAGCCGTGGCCGTCGTTGGTCGGGCCGGAGACGATGCCCTGGGTGGTGCCGAGCTGGGCCAGCTGGTCCGGCGTCAGGCCGAACGGCAGGAAGGCGCTGAAGTCGTACAGGAAGGCTGCGTTCGGGTTGATGTAGTCCTTCAGCTTGAGGAAGTAGCCCGACAGTGCGACGTAGCCACCGCCGCCGCTGCGGCAGATGTCCGAGTTCTTCGCTTCGGCGGCGTTGCACTCGTAGCCGTTGCCGCCGGAGAAGTAGTGCTCGTAGCTGACGTTGTAGTTGTCGGCCATGGTCGGCTTGAGCTTGGCGTTGCCGCCCGAGGCGCTGAAGTACGCCTGGTTCGGGTCGGTGTTCTGCAGACGGGTGAAGTTGCCGCTCACCCCCAGGCTGGCGTTCATCTGATCCATGCGCGGGCGGGCCAACGTACGCGCGGCGCTGACGCGCAGGTCATCGTTGTCGCCGAAGCCGAAGATCAGGTTGGCGCTGGGCAGGACCTTGGTGTAGCTGGTGCTGCCGACCACCGGGATCAGCGTGATCGCGTTGCCGGTGATCGCGCTGCCGGGCGCCACGCGTTCGCCGGTCGAACGCTGCGAGGTGTGCTGTGCCTGCACGCCGAAGTTGCCGCGCAGGCTGACGCCGCCAAGGTAGGTGTCGAGGTTGAACTGCACGAACGGGGTCAGCGTCTTTTCGCGCACGTTCCAGTTCGGTGGCATCGCCAGCGACGAGCCGAAGGTAGGCACGCTTACCAGGGTGCCGTCGCTGATCAGATCGAACGGGTTGTAGCAGGTCTGCGCACCCACGCCCATCCAGGCCAGCGGGCTGCAGCTGGTGCCGCTGAACGGCGCGGTCTCGACGGCGCTACCGCCGCTGATGGTGCCGCCGCCAAGGGTCAGGAAGCTCTGGTCGATGTGGTAGGTCTTGTCGCGCGTGCTGTGCGCCACGCCGAACTCCAGGCTGGAGAACGGACCGCTGGAGAAGCTGCGCTCAGCGCTCAGGCGCAGGTTGGCCAGGTAATCCACGGTGTGCGGCGCATTGATGAAGCCGGCCTGCACCACGTCGTTGCCGCCGCCCCAACCCTGCGGATCGGTCAGCACCATGCCGTTGCCGTAATCCAGCGACGGGTTGACGTAGAACAGTCCGTCGTTGCGCTCGACGAAACCGAGCGTGTCCCTGGCGCCGTTGTTCGCGCCGAAGGCCGTGCCGGAATAGCTTTCGAGATTGACGTCGCGGCGCGTGGCGCGCGAATAATTCGCGTCGAGATCGGCCGTCCAGTCCTCGTTGATGGTGAACTTGTTGTCCCAGTTGAAGTTGTAGACCCGGGCGCTGGTGCTGTTGTAGTCGTTGCGGATGACGGCCTTGACGCCGTCGTAGGTGCCGCTCTGCACGAAGCCGTTCTGCACGTTGCCGCCCGGCTGCAGTGTCGCGTTGCCCCAGAACAGCGGGAACTCCATGCCCTTGGCCTGCTGCACTTCCTTGAAGTTGTCGTAGGTGAGGTCGACGACGCCGTTGTACCAGTCGTTCGGCTGCCACTGCACGGTGGCCAGCACGCCGCGACGCTTCATCGTGTCGGAGATGCCGTAGTTCTTCGCGCCACCGATCACGGCGTCACCATTCGCGTCGCCCGGGTAGCCCCACGGCGCCTGGTGCTGGATCTGCGCGGGGTTGGATTCCATGTCCACGCCCAGGGTGACGCCGAGGGTGTGGTCGGCGAACTGGTGCACCCACACGCCGTTGACGTTGTAGCCCTTGTCGCTGACGCCGGGGCCACTCGCCAGCTGGGACATGTCGTTCCAGATGTAGTGGGCATTCAGCGCCGCCTCGGGACCGCTCTTTTCCAGCGGGCGGATGGTGTGCATGTCGACGGTGCCGGTGAGGCCCTGGCCGATCAGGTCGGCCTGCGGGGTCAGGTGCACCACCACGTTGTCAAACCAGCTCGACGGGTACTGGTCGAACTGCACGTCGCGGTTGTTGGACGTGGAAACCTGCTGGCCGCCGTTGACCAGCGCGGTGGAGAAATCCGGGCCCAGGCCGTGGATGGTCAGCACCTGCGGGCGACCGCTGACGGTCTGCACGGCGAGGCCGGGTAGGCGACCGAGGGTATCGGCGATGCTCACGCCGGGCAGCTTGCCGACCTGTTCGGCCGACACGGCCTCGACGATGCTGCTGGCATTGCGCTTGAGCGCGGTGGAGTTCTCGATGCTGCTGACGAAGCCGTTGACCTCGACGGCCTGCAGCTTCTTCGTCTTGTGCTTGCCGTCGGTGTCCTTGTCGGTCGACGCCGGCTGGGCCTGATCTTGCGTGTCCTGCTGCTGGCCGGCCGAGGGTGCGGTCCCGGCGTACGCCGTGGCGCAGACGCCAAGGCACACCGATGCAATCGCCATCGCCAGCACGTTATGTTTCAGAACCATGTACTCCCCTCCCACAAAGGTGTGTCGCCGTCGATCTCGGTTATTGGATTCCCCCGCGCTTCCGTCGGCGACGACCGTCGGCAGGTGCGCTACCGAGCTTTTCGGCGGCGTGTTTGCATGGTAGGCCGGCATTTCCGCAGCGAAGCATTTTCTGCATACGTATTCATGGTGGGTGCCCTGTCGCGCTTATCGCATTGCAGCATCGTGCCTCCGGGAGGAGGGGCCGGCGGCGCGGACCGCGGTGCGACTCGGCATCGGCGCATGGCGCATGGACCGCATCGGCACACCGCGCACGCGGCATGCCGCGACTGCAGCACGAATGAATACGTATGCACATCCGTGCTGGTCGCAACGGAGCTGCAGCTAAGCTGATCGGCATTCAACGACGGGCGATCGAATGTGCCCGCCTCATGCTGAGGGGACGCGTTCAAATGAGTGATGCACCCTGGTGGCGCGGAGCCGTCACCTACCAGATCTATCCGCGCAGCTTCCTGGATACCGATGGCGATGGCGTGGGCGATCTGCCGGGCATCATCGAGCGGCTCGACTACGTGGCCAGCCTCGGCGTGGACGCGATCTGGATCGCACCGTTCTTCCGCTCGCCGATGGCGGACTTCGGCTACGACATCGCCGATTATCGCGACGTCGATCCACTGTTCGGCACGCTGGCCGACTTCGACGCGCTGCTGGCGAAGGCGCATCGCCTTGGCCTGAAGGTGATGATCGATCAGGTACTCAGCCATACCTCGATCGAGCATGCCTGGTTCAGGGAAAGCCGTGAGAGCCGCGACAACCCGAAAGCCGACTGGTACGTGTGGGCCGACGCGCGCGAGGACGGCAGCGCGCCGAACAACTGGCTGTCGCTGTTCGGCGGGCCGGCCTGGAAGTGGGAGCCGCGTCGCGGCCAGTACTACCTGCACAACTTCCTCGCCTCGCAGCCCGACCTGAATTTCCATCATCCCGACGTGCGCGCGGCGATTCTCGACAGCGTGCGCTTCTGGCTCGACAAGGGCGTGGACGGCTTCCGCCTGGACGCGATCAACTTCTGCTTCCACGATCGCGAGCTGCGTGACAACCCGCCCAAGCCGAAGGAGAAACGCGTGGGCCGCGGCTTCAGCCCGGATAATCCGTACGCGTTCCAGTACCACTACTACAACAACACGCAACCGGAGAACCTGGCCTTCCTCGGCGAGTTGCGCACCTTGATGGACCGTTACCCGGATGCGGCCACGCTGGGCGAGATCTCCTCGGAGGACTCGCTGGCGACGATGGCCGAGTACACCCGCCCGGGCCGGTTGCACATGGGTTACAGCTTCGAGCTGCTCACCGACGACTTCAGCGCCGCGCACATCCGCGGCACGGTGCAGGCGCTGGAAGCGCAGATGACCGACGGCTGGCCGTGCTGGGCGATCTCCAACCACGACGTCGAGCGCGTGCTGACGCGCTGGGGCAGGGATCAGCCCTCGCCGCAACTGGCCAACCTGCTTGCCGCGATGGTCTGTTCGCTGCGCGGTTCCGTGTGCGTCTATCAGGGCGAGGAACTGGGCCTGACCGAGGCCGAGCTGCCGTACGAGTCGTTGCAGGATCCGTACGGCATCGCGTTCTGGCCGCAGTTCAAGGGCCGCGACGGTTGCCGCACGCCGATGCCGTGGAATGATGCCGACGCGCATGCCGGCTTCAGTCGCGGCATGCCGTGGCTGCCGGTGCCGCAGGAGCATCGTGCGCTGGCGGTGAGCCGGCAGGATGCCGATCCGCATTCGGTGTTGAACGGTTTCCGCGCCTTCATGCGCTGGCGCAAATCGCAGCCCGCGCTGCGCTGGGGCGACATCGCGTTCATCGACACCGCCGAGCCGGTGCTGGCATTTACACGCCACCTGGACGGGCAGACCGTGCTGGTGGTGTTCAACCTGGCCGGTGCGCCCATCGCCATCCACTTGCCCGCGGCACTCGGTCAGCCGCGCCCGCTGGACGGCCATGGCCTGCTGCAGGGACATGTCGACGGCGGCCAGTTGCGATTGCCCGGCTACGGCGCCTGGTTCGCCAGCGTGGAATGATGGCGCGGCGCTGGTTCATGCGGGGCTTCCTGTACGGCGTGCTGCTGGCCGGCAGCGTGCCGTCGGCGCTAGCGTCGAACGAAACCGGCGTGGTGCAACTGCAACTCGATGCACCGGCGTTCGCGCCGGAGAAGATCGCGGTCACGGTGTATCTGCCACCGGATTACGACCACGCCGCGGCACGCCGCTATCCGGTGCTGTATGCGAACGACGGCCAGGACATGGAGGCTGTCGGCCTGCAGCCGACCCTGGCGCAGCTGTATCGGGACAGGGCGATCGAGCCGGTGATCGTGGTGGCGATCAGGATGCTCGCCGATCGCGCGAGCGGCTACGGCCTGTCCGACCGTGCCGCGGCATGCAGCCTGGTCGGCGGTTCGCGGATCGGTCCGATCGGCACGCGCGCGCAGGATTATTCCGCCTGGGTCGCCACGGCACTGGTGCCGTATGTGGACGCGCATTACCGCACGCGCCAGTCCGCGCGCGGGCGCACGATGCTGGGCTGGTCGCTGGGCGCGTTGAACGCGTTCAATCTCGGCTGGCAGTATCCGGAGGTGTTCGGTCGCATCGGCGCATTCTCGCCCTCGTTCTGGCTGGCCGCGGATCGCAGCAGCGCCACGGCGGTGCAGCACACGCGGCTGGCGCAGGCGATGGTCGATCGCGGCCGCAAGCGCGCAGGCTTGCGCATGTGGTTCGCGGTGGGTACGGCGGAGGAAACCAAGGATCGCGACGGCGACGGCATCAACGATACCGTCGACGATACACAGGACCTGCTGCAAGGCTATCGCGGCGCCGACGGCTTTCGCCTGCGCGGGCTGGAGCAACTAGGCTACACGGTCAACATGGATGTCGCGAGGCATCCGTCGCGCCACGCCGACGCCACACTGTTCCTGCTGCCCGGCGGCGCGCACAACCAGGCGTCGTGGAAGCGGATGCTGCCGGTGTTCCTGCGCTGGGCCTACGGCCGGTATTGACCGCTGTTGCTCCTCCCCCTGCCCGCAGGGGGAGGTTGGGAGGGGGTTGCTGAGGGTGGCAAAAAAGGTCAAGAGCTGACCCCACCCCAACCCTCCCCTGCGAGCAGGGGAGGGCGTACATCGGGAACCCCGGGCTACTTCCGCTCGGCGGCGCTGGCGTCGCGGGTGCCGCGGAATTCGGAGTCCTTGCCCCAGTTCGGCCACTGGTCGGAGTTCGCCAGGTCGTGACCGACGATGTAGAGCAACTGCAGGTCGCGCGCCATGCCGGTGAACGGCCAGTTGGCCTGCCATTCGTCGGCGGGTTGGTGATAGCGCTTGGCGGTGTAGTCGTCTTCCGCCGCCTTGCCGGCCGCGAGGCCGCCGTCGATCCAGTCGTTGCCTGAGCCGAACGAGATGGCGGGCACGCCGCGCTTGGCGAACGAGAAATGGTCGGAGCGGAAGAAATGGCCGGCTTCCGGTTTCGGGTCCGAGGTGTAGACCACGTCGTGCTGCTTCGCCACGGCGACCAGGTCGTCCAGCAGGCCGAGTTTCGCGCTGCCGGAGATGGTGAAGTTGCGCGCGGGGCCGTGCGGGTCGAGCGCATCCATGTTGATCACGCCCACGGTGGTGGCCAGCGGGTACAGCGGGTTGGCGGCGTAGTACTCGGAACCGAGCAGGCCCTTCTCCTCGGCGGTGACGTTGAGGAACACCACCGAGCGCTCGGGCTTCGGCCCCTGCGCGAACGCGCGGCCCATCTCGATCAGCGCCGCGGTGCCGGTGGCGTTGTCGACGGCGCCGTTGTAGATGCGGTCGCCTTTCGCGTCCGGCGCGCCGACGCCGAGGTGGTCCCAGTGGCCGCTGTAGATCACCGTCTCGTCCGGACGCTTGCTGCCCTCGACGCGGCCCACGATGTTGTGCGAGGTGATCACATCGGAATCGACCTTGAAGTTCGCCGACAGGCTCTCGCCCTTCAGCACCACCGGCTTGAAGTCGCGCGTCTGCGCCTGCTTCTTCAGCGCATCGAAATCCAGCCCGGCGTGCTTGAACATCTGCACGGCCAGGTCGCGCTGGATCCAGCCTTCCAGTTCCGGGTGCACCGCGGCCGGCTTGTCGCGCACGATGTCGAACATCGCGTTGGTATTGGAGTTCTTCACCGTGGCCCAGCCGTACGAAGCCGGCGCGGTCTCGTGGATCACCAGCATGCCGAGCGCACCCTGCCGCGCGGCTTCTTCGTACTTGTAGGTCCAGCGGCCGTAGTAGGTCATGGCCTTGCCGCCGAAGTCGCCGTGGCCGGTCTCGAAGTCGGGGTCGTTGACCAGCACCACGGCGATCTTGCCGTGCAGGTCGACGCCCTTGAAGTCGTCCCAGTTGCGCTCCGGCGCCTTGACGCCGTAACCCACGAACACCAGCGGCGCGTTGGCGACCGCCACGGTGGTCGAGCCGTCCATCGGCGCGCGCACGGCGATCTGCTCGCCCTGGGTCAGCGTTTCATGTTTGTCGCCCAGGCTCAGTTTCAGCGCGGGCGTGCCCACGATCTGGCTGCGCCGCAGTGGCACCGCCTGGGTCCAGCTGCGCTTGCCGTCCTTGAGGTCGCCGCCGGGTTGCAGCCCGGCGGCCTTCATCTGCGCGACCACGTAGTCGATGGTCTTCGTCTCGGCCGGCGTGGCCGGGCCGCGGCCCTCGAAGGCATCCGAGGACAATGTCTTCACTTCGGCGGACAGTCGCTGGGTGCTGAAGGTCGGCGTGTCGGCGGCCTGCACGGCCGAGCATGCGGCCATGATCAGGGCAGAAAGGAGCAGTCGCTTCACGGGCGGTCACCTGTCGAGGGAAGGAACCGCCGATGGTAGTGAGCATCCGCCTGCCGGTCCATCCGGCGCCCGGCAACGTATCGCTGGCAGGGTGTTGAAGAACACCCTGCCAGCGCGGGACTCGGCGCGTTGAAAAAAGGCAGGACAGCCCTCTTCAACGACTGGCCTAGTAAGTGCCGATCACCTTGCCGCTGGTGGCGTCGATCTTCAGTTTGACGCGGTTGCCGGCAGGGTTGTCCGCCTTGGCCTTCCACATGCCGTCCTCGAATTCCACGTCGTGCACGTTGGTGTAGCCCTGGGTTTCCAGCGACGCACGCACGTCCTGCTTGCTCAGCTGCGACACCTGCTCGTCCGGGTACACCTGGCCGGTCCGCGCGTCGATGCGCAGGTCCACCCGGTCGCCGTTCGCGCTCTTCGCCTCGGCGTACCACATGCCGTTCTTGAACTTCAGGTCGTGCACCTTGGTATAGCCTTGTGCGGTGAGCTGGCTCTGCACCTGCGGTTCGGTCATGGCCTGCTGTGCCGCCGCGGCAGCGGAGACTCCCAGCGCCAGCGTCCCCAGCGCCAGAGTGAAAGTCAGTGAAGTGAGCTTGTTCGTCATGGGGAGCACCTCGTTGCCTGCGGGAAACCCGAGTCTCGAGCAGCCCCGCTCAACCCGCAGTGAACACGGCCAGCCGCGGCCGGCTGCCGTTCAGGCACGTGACTTCTGCGTCAACGATTTATGACACCGCCGGGTGCCGGGTCGTCCCCCAGTTGGTTATAGTTCGAACTGGTTCGAAGGCATGGGGGTTCGATGAGCGATCGTGGTCAGGCACCGTTCCGCTCCGGCGAACGATCTTCAGGACCGCAGGGCACCCGGTTTTTTTCCACCGAGGCATTGCGGCAGTACGCCAGCGATGCCGGGGAGAGGGTGGATGACCGGGCCAGCGTGCACGAGCCGGTGCTGGAAGGCAGCAGCCCCGGTATCGAGGGACGCCGCTTCACCCTTCGCCCGGGCCGGCAGGCCATCGGCCGCCGGGTCGACAACGAGATCGTCGTCGACGACCTCAGCGTATCCGGCAGCCATGCCTGGATCACCAATCAGCAAGGCCGCTGCATCATCGTGAATACGCTGTCCACCAACGGCACGTTCGTGAACGACCGGCGCATCCACGAGGTGACCTTGCGCCACGGCGACCACATCCGGCTGGGCCAGGCGGAGTTCGTGTTCCTGACCCGTGAGCGCGACCTGCCGAGGCCCGCATCCCGGCGCTGGATCGGCGCGCTCCTGCTGCTTGCCGCGCTCGCCGTCCTGGGCGCGTTGGCATGGTGGTTCCTCGGGTCGCCGTGAGCGAGACCGCCATTCCGCAGCAGGTCGGCCGCTATCGCGTCGAGGGCATTCTCGGCGAAGGCGCGATGGCCGTCGTCTACGCGGGTTTCGATCCGGGCATCGAGCGCAAGGTGGCTATCAAGTGCCTGCACCGGGAGATTGCCGCCGATCCCGCCTACCGGCGCCGGTTCCTGGTCGAGGCGCGTGCCGCCGGCCACCTGACCCATCCGCACATCGTCACCATCTTCGACGTCGGCGAGACCGACGACGGCCGCTCCTATATCGCGATGGAGCGCCTCTCGGGCGAGACGCTCGCCAGCGCGGTCAGCCGCGAGGGGTTTCCGTCGCTGCCGGTGATCATCGACCTGGTGGGACAGCTCGCTGCCGCGCTCGACTATGCGCATGCCCGGGGCATCCTCCACCACGACGTCAAGCCCGAGAACATCATGCTGGCCGATGGCTGGAGCTACGCCAAGATCAGCGACTTCGGCATCGCCGAACGCCGCGGCTCGCCGCGTGACGCCGGCGGGATGCCCGCGGAAATCGGCGGCACACCGGCCTACATGGCGCTGGAGCGCCTGCGCGGCGAGCGCAGCGACGCACGCAGCGATCTGTTCTCGCTGGGCGTGGTGCTGTACTGGCTGCTCACCGGCAAGCTGCCGTGGCCGGACATCGGCAACGTGCAGCAGCTGGTCAGGAAGCGCCTGCGCTCGCCGCGTCCGCTGATCCGGCCGCGCGACCCGGCCACGCCGTCGATCCTGATCAGCATCGTGCGCACCTTGCTGGCGCCCACAGCGGAGTCGCGCTACCAGCGCGGCGCGGAAGTCATCGACGACCTGCGCCTGGCCGCACGCGAATACGAGCGCGAACGCGAAAATCCGCTGGCGACCCGCATCATTTCATTGCGCCTGCGCTGGGCCAGCAGCCTGGGCGCGATTCTCAGCCTGGTGCTGATGCTGGGGTTGGCTGCGATCTACGCCAAGCAGAGCACCGCGGTGACCGGCGTGGCGCTGGATTTCGGCAGCTCGATGGGGCGCATGATCGCCAGCGAATCGGCCGAGAACCTGCTGCTCGACGATCACGCCGCCACCCGTGCCCTGGTCACCGACGTCTCGCGCAACCAGCAGATCCACTACCTGGCGATCGCCGACCGAGCCGGCGACATCATTGCCAGCACACGGCAGGAGGAGGTCGGCCACCAGTTGCCTGATCCACAGGGAATGGAATACCTGCCGCGGCCGGACGATATCCAGAGCTATCTCAGCCGGACCGCGGACGACCGCGAGCAGGGCGGCATGCTGCTGTTCGACGTGCCCATCCACTACCAGGCGAAGACGGTGGGCGACCTGCGCCTCGGGATCAGCAATGCGGCCCTGCGCGCGGCGCAAAGGACCACGCTGGGGGTAATCGCCTTGGTGCTGGTGCTGACCCTGGCGGCCGTCGTCGGCGCGGCCTACTGGCTGTTCCGCCGGCCGCTCAACACGCTGGACCTGCTGGGCGATGCGCTGCTGCGGGTGGCGCGCGGCGATTTTCGCCATCGTATCCGGCTGTCTCGCCGCGATGAGCTGGGCCGGTTGTTCGCCGCCTTCAACCTGATGAACGGCGCGCTGCAGGCACGGCAACACCGGTCCGGGGAGTCCGCGCCGGCAAGCGCCGCTGCGGACGTGACGCGGCCGACGCAGATCATGTCGGCGATAGCCGAGGAGGGCGGCGCCAGCGAGGCCTGAGTCAGTACTGCTTGAGCCGCTGCTTGAGCTCGCGCGCGCGGGTGCGGTAGACGATCGCCGGCTCGTAGTCCGGCGCGATCGCCAGCACCCGATCCCACAGCGCGATGGCCTGGTCCAGTTGCTGGTCGCGGTACAGCACGATCGCGCGCTCGTGGTACGAGTCCAGCAGCTGCGTTCGCAGCGCGGTCGCCCCGGCTCCGGCCGGTTTCAATTGCGGGTCGATGGCCAGCGCCTGGTCGAGGCGGGCGAGCGCCTGGTCCTTGTGTCCCTGGCCGAGCAGGGACACGCTCTCGTTCTGCAGCCGGCGCGCCTCTGCCGTCGGCGATTCGGTACCCCGCACGATCGCCGTGGGCATCGTCGTGGCGGCCGGTGATTGGGCTGCAACCGCGGCATCGGCGCCGGCGGACAGTGGCATGCGCAATGTCTCGCCTGCGCGCAGCATCGAGGGATTGGTCGAGCCGTTGTAGCGGGCCAGGATCAGGAACAGGTTCGGGTCGCCAAGGTAACGGCCGGCCAGGGTGCTGTAGGAGTCGCCCGGCTGCACGACATGCACGCGCCAGCGCTCGCCCAGCACCTGGCGGGGATCGGCGATGAGCTGGCGCAGCATGGCCTGTGCCGCGCGGTCGCCGGGATGCTGTTTCAGGTAGCGCCGCAACGCTGTCTCGCCCTCGGCGTAGTGGCCAAGCTGTAGCTGATTGCGGATGATCGCTGCCAGCGAAGGCTGCCGGGACGTGCCTGCTGGCGCCGGCGATGCCGTCGGCGATTGCGGCGAAGTGACCACCACCGTGGAATGCCCGCCGCGCAACGTGGCACAGCCGCTCGCGCCCAGCGTGAGCAGGGCCACGGCACCCCATAGCGTCCGTGTTCGCCACTGCCGGCCAGTACCAGGCAGCAGTGCGTGGATGTCGATTTGCATGCTCATCGTCCGGCAGTCCCCCGTCGCAGCATCCGTCCAGGAAGGGCGGGCCGCACCGTCGGCAAGGCAGTATAACTCCGGCCTCCGCAAGAGCTGCTGCCGGATGGGTCCAGGCGCAGCTACGCCTTGCGCGTCCGCCGCGGCTTCGCCTGCGCCGCCACGATCAGCTGCTGCAGGTAGGCAATGCCTTCCTCTTCCGGGAAGAACGCCACCACATCCGCCACGCTCAGCTCATGCCGCTTACGCAATACCAGGAACTCCTCCCGCGCCATCGCGAGCCGCTGTGCCGCCGCGGCTTTCTTGCCGAGCGGCTTGGCCGGCTGCTGCTTCTCGACCTTGCGTTCAAGCTTGGCGAGCTCTTCCTGGAACTGGCGGAAGTCGTATTTCTGGGTGGTCATGAGGTAGGGCGCCATCGATGGATGCCCGATTTTCGCACGTCGGCGCGCTGCGGCGCAGACGTGGCGCGTTCGCTGCCGGTCATGCCTGCATTCGGCAGCGGTACCTTCGTCTCTTTCGGCGTGCGCCGGTCAGTCAGGCGCAGAAGCCCCATTACTCGCCATGCCGGCGTTGTGGCTTGCGGTGCGCGGTCACCGTTCCTCCCGGCGTTTTCACGGGAAGATCACTTGTTCAAGGCTAAAGCTGGAAAGACGTGGCGGTTTGAACCCGAAGGGCAGCGGCCCCGGTTTCAAGAGCCGGGTTCAAACGTTTCGTGCGCGCGATTTTAACATATAAAGTCAATTAAAAACGTGACTTGCGCCACATTTAGAGTATAACGGTCCTCCCTTCTGTCACGATCGGTCCTGCCGACGGAAGGATTCGTTGCTGCGGGGAGGCGCAAACATGTACGGATTATTCCGCTTCCGTGCGCTGCACTGGCAGTTGTTGCTGGTGTCGGCCGAGTTTGTACTGCTGGTGGCGAGTGTCTATGCCGCAGTGGTGCTGCGTTACTTGGGCAATGTCGACACCCAGGTTGCGTTCAGCGCGGCGCTGCATTGGCGTGGGTTGCTGGTGGCGGCGGTGCTGATTGTCTCGATGGCGGCGCTGGGGTTGTACGAGGTCTACCTGCGGGCGGGCTGGATCGGGCGGCTCAGTCGGCAAGGCGTTGCCTTCATGCTGGGTGGCATCGCGCTTACCGTGTTGTATTACGTGGTTCCTCCGACCTATCTGGGCCGCGGGGTTCTGGGCATCGCGCTGATGGTCGGCTACTTCGTCCTGGCGTTGTGGCGGATTGCGTTCCTGGGTTTCGTGGACGCCGACCTGTTCAAGCGCCGCGTGGTGATGTTTGGCGCCGGCGAGCGTGCCGCCGAGGTGAGCCACAGGATGCGCCGCAAGACCGATCAACGCGGTTTCAAGGTCTTGGGTTACGTGCCGGTTGGTGCCGATCCGGTGTCCATCCCCGCGCCTTTGCTGCTGCATCCCGACAGGAACTTGTACGAATGGGCGACCCGGCTTGGCGTCGACGAAATCGTGGTGGGGCCGGACGATCGTCGCGGCACCTTGCCGGTGGACGCGTTGTTGGAATGCAAGCAGCGCGGCATGGCGGTGACCGAACTCACCGAGTTTTTCGAGCGCGAGGCCGGCAGGATCAAGATGGATCTCACCAACCCTTCGTGGCTGATATTTTCGGATGGCTTCTACAGCTCCCCGATACGGCGCACGATCAAGCGAGCCTTCGACGTGACCGTCGCCGCGCTGGTGTTGCTGGTGGCATGGCCGGTCATGCTGTTGACGGCCATGGCCATCCGGCTGGAGTCGGGTCGCGGCGCGCCGGTCCTGTATCGCCAGGAACGGGTGGGTGAAAACGGCCGGCTGTTTTCGTTGATCAAGTTCCGCAGCATGGGCACCGACGCCGAGCGCGATGGGGTGGCCCGTTGGGCCAGCAAGAACGACAGCCGGGTGACCCGGGTCGGGCATTTCATCCGCAATGCCCGGTTGGACGAGTTGCCGCAACTCTGGAACGTGCTGTGCGGCGATATGAGCATCATCGGCCCGCGCCCGGAGCGGCCGCAGTTCGTGGACGACTTCAACACCCGCATCCGCTATTACCGCTTGCGTCATTGCGTGAAGCCGGGGCTGACCGGCTGGGCCCAACTGCGCTACCCGTACGGTGCGTCCCTGGAGGACGCCGAGCAGAAGCTGAATTTCGACCTGTTCTACGTAAAAAACCACAACCTCGTGTTTGATCTGGCCATCCTGGTCCAGACCGTGGAAGTGGTGCTGTTCGGACGTGGCGCACGCTGAAATCGGGGAGAACAAGGAATGAAACCGCTACCGGGAAACTACGTCTTCTGGCTGGTGATGGCGGCTGGCTTGCTGCTTGGCGGTTGCAGCAGTGCACCGACTGTCGATGGCACGGCCGCGGCGACGCCGCCGGTGGATCGCTACATCATCGGTCCGGGCGATTCGCTGGAAATCTTCGTGCGCGACAATCCCAGTCTGAGCACCACCGTGCCGGTGCGTCCCGACGGGCGTATCTCAATCCCGTTGGTGCAATCCATCGTGGCCGCCGGCGAAACTCCGGACAAACTGGCTGGCGACCTGGAGAGCGCGTTGAGCCGCTACGTCCGTTCGCCGCTGGTGACCGTGATCGTCAAGAATTTCGTCGGTGCCTATAGCCAGCAGGTGCGCGTCGTCGGGCAGGCAGCGATGCCCAAGGCCGTGCCGTACCGTAGCGGCATGACCCTGCTCGACGTGATGATCGAAGTCGGTGGCCTCACCAAATTTGCCGCTGGCAACGGTGCGAAGGTCGCGCGCCGGTTGCCCGACGGCAATGAGCAGACCATCCCGGTGCGGCTCGGCGACCTGATGAACGGCGCGATCAAATACAACATGGTCATGTACCCCGGCGACATCCTGATCATTCCGCAGTCATTGCTTTGACGCGACGGGCGCGAGTACCTGGCAACCGTCAATGACATCGGGGAAGGGAAGCGATGCAGAAACAATCGATCGATTTGCGTGAGCTGTTTCAGCATGTACTGCTGGAGGCGCGCACCACGTGGCGCTACCGCTGGCATGCGCTGATCGTCACGTGGTGCGTGACGATCGTTGGCGCGCTGCTGGTGTTCAGCCTGCCGAACAAGTACGCGGCCAATGCCCAGGTGTATGCCGACACCGAGGCGTTGACGAATCCGCTGCTGCGTGGGGTGGCGGTGCAGCCGGATGTGCGTGGGCGCCTCCAGATCATTACCCAAACGTTGCTTTCGCGTCCCAATCTCGAGGCGGTGGCAGACAAGACCGGGCTGTCTCTGCGCGCCACGACCCCGGCCGACAAGGATGAGTTGTTGGTGAACCTTGGCGCTGCCGTCACGGTGAAGGGCGCTGGCCCCAAGGACCTCTACGACCTGAGCTATGTCGATCCCGACCGGCAGATGGCGCAGAAAGTGGTACAGGCGTTCCTGCAGATTCTCATGAACGACACGCTGGGCGCGAATACTGCGTCCACCGAGACGGCGCAGAATTTCCTGCAGCAGCAGGTCCAGGCTTATGCCAGTCGGCTGAACGAGGCGGAGCAGAAGCTTGCGGATTTCCAGAAGGCCAACGTCGGCTACATCCCAAGCCAGGGTGGCAGCAATTACTTCACGCGCCTGCAGGACGCCGAGGCCCAATTGCAGAACTTGCAAGGCCAGTACGACACGGCCGTCGCCAGTCGCGCAACCATCCAGCAACAGATGCACGCCATGGCAAGCAGCAGCCCGACCTCATCGGGAATCGATCCGCGCACGCAGGAGGTCGACAAGCAGATTGCCGCCTACCAGCAGCAGCTCAACCAGCTGTTGCTGAGTTATACGGATGAATACCCGGACGTGATTTCCACCCGGCGCATGATCGCGCAACTTCAGGCGCGGCGCGAAACCCTGCGGAAGAATGCATCCGGGACCTCGATGATGGGCGTGGTTTCGGACAACCCGGTCTACCAGGAGATGCAGAAATCCATGTATTCCACCCAGGTCAGCATTCAGACGCTGGCCACGCAAGTCGCCCTGCAGAAACGGCAGGTTGCCGACCTCAAGGGCAATGTGGACAAGATCTCCGACGTGCAGGCCACCTTGCAACGGCTGATGCGCAATTACGACGTCACCAAGAAACAGTACGACCAATTGGTGGAGCGTTTGAACACGGCCGAGCTGTCTCAGGACGCAACGCAGAGCGGCAACAATCTGAAATTCCGCGTTATCAACCCACCGGTCGTTCCGCCGCTGCCGGTGAGCCCGAAACGCGGGCTGTTGTTATTGCTGGTGCTCGCGCTGGCGCTGGCTATCGGCGGTGGTTTTGCGTACTTCCTGCATAAGATGAATCCGGTGTTCGTGAGTCTCAAGGGTTTACGGGAGTCCGGCGATTATCCCGTGCTCGGTGCGCTCAGCTTGATCGTGTCGCCATCGCGCCGCCAGGATCAGCGCCGCCAGGTGGTCGGGTTTTGCGCCGGGGCCGGTCTGCTGGCCGTGGTGCTGGTGCTGGGGTTCGCCTTTGACGGACAGCTTACCCAGCTGGTGCAGCATTTCTTTGTGGTGGGGGCCGCATGAGCATCGTTGAGAAGGCAGTCGAGAAGCTCAAGACCCTGCAGCCTGAACTGCTGGCATCGCCATCTGTCGAGGCGGTAGCACCGCATTCGGCGTCGACGATCGAGCGTTTGTCGGGCAGGGCGCGGACGGAGCAGGCCACGGAAAGCGCACCGCTCTGGCACGTGGATCAAATGGCGCTCGAGCGCGCGGGGTTGCTCCCCGCTGGTAACGAGGCCAACGATCGGCTCGCGGATGAGCTCCGCCGCGTCAAACGGCCGCTGATGGACAATGCCATCGGAAATGGCACCAAGGTATTGGCGCACGCAGGGCGCATCGTGGTGACCAGTGCGGTGCCGGGCGAAGGCAAGACCTTTACTGCATTGAATCTCGCCCTGAGCCTGGCGCGCGAGCTGGATTTCGAGGTGTTGCTGGTGGACGGCGATATACCGAAATCCCATATCACCCGCGTTTTGGGGCTCAGCGGGCGACCCGGTTTGATGGACGTGCTGGTGGACGAACGGCGCCATCCCGCCGAGGTCATCGTGCGAACCGATGTACCGAATCTGCTGGTGGTGCCGGTAGGGGAACGTCATCCACTGACCGCCGAGTTGTTCGGCAGCCTCCGCATGGAATACGTGCTTGAGGAACTTGGCGGACGGAACCTGCACCGTCTGGTGGTGTTTGACTCTTCGCCATTGCTGGCGACTTCGGAGTCGCAGGTGCTGGCTTCCCACATGGGCCAGGTTGTTGTGGTGATAGCCGCAGGTCACACAGGCCAGCATGCCGTCAATTCCGCTCTGCAAAGTTTGAATGACTCGCAATATGTCGGCCTGATTCTCAATATGAGCTGCTTGCCGGCAAGCGAGAACCACTACGACAACTACTATGGCCTGTATTCCCGGGGCCGCTTTGCCGGGGAAGCCTAGATGCGTGCCTTGTCGGCGTCGGTGGTTCTGTCGTCGATTACCCTGGGCGGCTGGCTGGCCGGGGCGGCAGCGCAGAACGTGGATATGGGGACGCAACCAGCGCTGAACTCAGCCTCCGGCGAACCCGCCGGGAGCTCCGAGAACCTGCCGCCGGGCGTCATCCCGCAGCCGAGCGTCGATTCCCCGGGCGTGGTCACGGGCGTCACGCTCGGTGAGCTGTACACCGATAACCTCATGCTTGCGGCCAGCGGCAAACCGAAACAGACGAGCTGGATCACCGAGATTCAACCGTTTATCAAGTCGGCCTACAGCGGGCCGCGATTTTCCGGAGTGCTTGACTACACGCTCACTGGATACCTGTACAAGGGACAATCGCGCCATAACCAATTGGCGCAAAACCTCGACACCCACGGCACGCTCACCCTTCTTCCGCAGCATTTCTTCCTCGACGGCAGTGCGTTGTACGGACGCGAGGTCATCAACAATGAATTGCCGGCCGGATCCGGCACGTTTTTTCTGGACGGTAACCGCGCCAATGTCGCGCGGGCCACGCTCAGCCCGTACTGGATCCAGGACCTTGGCAACGTTGGCACCGCGACGCTGCGTTACAGCTACGGGCGCGTGCTGTACGACACCAAGGGCATTGCCGCGCAAAACAACGATTTGTTGGCCGGCATATCCGACATCACCAGCAACGCGCTGCAGTTCGACCTTGTAAGTCCGCAGTACGAAAGGTGGAGTTGGAACCTCGGCTATTCCGATCAGCGCATCGAGTTTGACTCCGGCCGCAACTCGCGTTTTGCGATCGCCAAGCTGGGAGCCGCCGTGCATATCCACGACAATGCCAGCTTGCTTGTCGATGTCGGCAGGGAAAACAAATTCCTCGCAGATGGAACGACGGACAGGCTGGGTGCGAGCTTCTGGGATGCCGGTGTCGAGTGGTCGAGCACGCTGAATAATCTCAAGGTGCTGGTCGGGCACCGGTTTTATGGCCGCAGTTACCAGTTGTCCTGGACGCGCGCAGCCGCCTTGCTGACCACCGTCGTAAGTTATGTGGAACAACCCACCGACCTCAACCAGCAGTTGCTGGGACAGGGAGTGGACGTTACCCCGTCACCCGGATTCCCTGTGACTCCCTCACTCAGGGAGCAGCAGGTTTACCTCATGAAGCGCGCCACCGCATCGGCGGCCTACGAGATGCCCAAAGGCAGGTTGCAGGTGACGTTGTACGACGAGCGGCGCACCTATTTCCTGTTGAACAGCGGTCAGGAAAAGGTGGCGAATGCGGATGTCACCTGGCTGTTCAACATCGGGGCGTCCACCACGTTGACCCCGACTTATGGCTGGCAGCGTTACCAGCACCAGGACGGGCAGACCAACTACAGCCAGTACGCGCAACTGGCACTCGTGCATCAACTCAACCCGAAAAATTTCGCCAGCCTGCGGCTGCGCCGTGATTCCCGCAATGTGCATACCGGATCGCCGGGCGCGCACGGGTACGGCGCAAACGTGATTTTCCTGCAGTTCACCCACCTGTTCTGAGAACGATATGTATCAGGCGTTTTACAAGCTGCGTGGCAAGCCTTTCCAGTTGACCCCGGATCCGGGAATGCTGTTCCCCAGCAAGGGTCACAAGCGCGCCATGGCGTATCTGCTCTACGGTTTCGAGCAGGGCGAAGGCTTCGTGGTGATCACCGGCGCAGTCGGAACCGGCAAGACGCTGCTCATCCAGAAGCTGTTCGATGAACTCGCGCATCGCAACATTGCCGTGGCCAGTATCGCTTCGGCCAATCTCGATGGCGACGATATATTGCCGGCCGTGGCTTCGGCGCTTGACCTGCCTTATGAGGGGCGCAGCAAGGAGGCTTTGCTGCAAGACGTGAAACGGCACCTGATATCGCTGCACGCCCATCTGACGCACGCCCTGCTGGTGGTGGACGAGGCGCAAACGCTTACCCCGGCGGCACTCGAGATGCTGCGCATCCTGTCGAATTTCGAGTTCAAGGGCCATGCGCTCCTGCAGATATTCCTTGTCGGCCAGACCGAACTTCGGCGCATCATCGTCAGCAACCACATGGAACAGTTGCGCCAGCGCATCATTGCCTCCCACCGGCTCGAACCAATGAGCGAGGAAGAGAGCCACGCGTACATCCTGCACCGCCTGCATGCCGTCGGCTGGAACAACGACCCGGAACTGGCGCCGGAAATTTTCAGCGGGGTTTACCGGGTCAGTGGGGGCATCCCGCGCAAGATCAATCTCATCATGGACCGGCTGCTGTTGCACGGTTATCTGGAAGAACTGCACGACCTGGACCAAGCGGCGCTCACCGTCGTGCTTGACGAGATCCACGAGGAGATGGCCGGCGTGCCGCCGACACTGGAAGCTCCAGCGGTGCCCCAGGACCTGGATCTGACACGTGCTGCCGCGCCATCGAAACGGGAAGGCGGACTTGCCGCGCTGGACCTCGAACGCCACAAATTCATGTTGCAATTGATGCGCGAAGAGGTCCAACGCAGGGAAGCACTGCTGGCCGCGTCGTCGCTGGCACCGGTCGTGGACGAGGCGATGATTGCCGACGCGCGGTACCCGCGTTCCGGTCAGGAAGGCAAATGAGCACGGCCTCGCCACAGCTCGAGCCCGTCACCAACGCCATGACGGTGGATGTGGAGGACTATTTCCAGGTGGCAGCCTTCGAAAAGTGCATACGGCGCGAGGATTGGCCGCACTGGCCCGTCCGCGTCGAAGGCAATACCCGGCGCGTGCTGGACCTTTTCGAGCGTCACAGCGTGCACGCCACCTTCTTCGTGCTTGGCTGGGTGGCGGAGCGCTTCCCCGCGCTGGTGCGCGACATCAGCGCCGCCGGCCATGAGGTCGCAAGCCACGGTTTCGGCCACGAGCGTCTGACGAATCTGAGCCGGGCGGAGTTTCGCGACAGCATTACGCGCACGAAACTTCTGCTTGAGGACGTCACCGGTACCGTAGTGCATGGCTACCGGGCACCCAGTTATTCCATTGGACCCACCACGTTGTGGGCCCACGAGGAATTGCGCGAAGCGGGTTACCGCTACAGTTCCAGCATCGTGCCGATCCACCATGATTTGTACGGCATGCCGGCGGCGCCGCGATTCCCGTTTTTTGCGAAGCGCTCCGGCTTGCTGGAAATCCCGGTGACGACGGTGCGGCTATGCGGGCGCAACTGGCCGTGCGGCGGCGGCGGTTATTTCCGCTTGCTGCCGTATGCGCTGTTCAAGCGCGGCCTGCGGCGCGTCAACCGGAGCGAGCGGCGCTCCGGCGTGTTCTATTTTCATCCATGGGAAGTGGATCCGCAGCAGCCCCGGGTGCCCGGCGTGACGCTCAAGAACCGGGTGCGCCACTATTTGAACCTGGCCCGCACGATGCCCCGACTTGAGCGGCTCGTGCGCGACTTCCGTTTCGACCGCATGGATCGGGTATTTCTCGCCCGCACCCACGCCGATTATCCGGTGGTAGTGCTGCAGGCCGCCGAACTCCGTGCGCATTGAGGGGGGATGCGACATGCTCGACCGTGCGGACGACCGTCATTCTGCCGACTCTTGCACCGTCAAGCGCTTGGGAAGGGACGACGAGCGGCGCTGGGACACTTTTGTCGAGAGTGCGCCGCAGGCCACGTTTTTCCATCGGCTGGCCTGGCGCGGGATCCTTGAGCAGGTGCTTGGCCACCGCTGCCACTATTTGTACGCGGAACGGCATGGGGTCATCACGGGCGTTCTGCCACTCACCGAGATGCGCAGCCGGCTGTTTGGCCACGCGCTGATTTCAACGCCATTTTGCGTGTATGGCGGGGTGGTGGCGGGCGACCCGGACAGCGAGGCGCAGCTCATCCAGGCCGCGACCGCGCTCGCCGACGAGCTACGCGTCGATTATCTCGAACTGCGCGACCGCGAGTTGCGCCACCCCACGTGGCCGGTCAAGGACCTGTACGTCAGCTTCCGCAAAGCGATCTGTCCGGACCACGACAAAAATCTCAAGGCGATCCCGCGCAAGCAGCGCGCCATGGTGCGCAAGGGTGTGGGTGCCGGCTTGCAAGCGCGTCATGACGGCAGTATTGGCGAGTTTTACCGGGTGTACGCCGAGAGCGTGCGAAATCTGGGTACGCCGGTGTTGTCGCGCAACTATTACGCGAGCCTGCAACAGGCGTTTGGCGAGGATTGCGAGGTTACCGTTGTTACCCACCAGGGGCAGCCGGTGGCTGCGGTCATGAGCTTCTACTTTCGCGATGAAGTGCATCCGTATTACGGCGGCAGCGTGGCGCGTGGCCGTGATCTCGCGGCCAACGATTTCATGTACTGGGCGGTGATGCAACGTGCCGTTGAGCGCGGCGCCCGGCTGTTCGACTACGGCCGCAGCAAGCAGGACAGCGGTTCCTATCACTTCAAGAAGCATTGGGGCTTTGAGCCGCAACTGCTGCCCTATGCCTATTACCTGGTGCGTGCCAGGACGGTTCCCAATATCAGCCCCACGAACAGCAAATACAGTCTGTTCATCGAGGCTTGGAAGCGGCTGCCGCTGCCGGTGAGTTGTGCGCTGGGCCCATGGCTTGCGCGGGATCTGGGTTAGCGCATGCAATCGGTATTGTTCCTCTGCCACCGGCTGCCCTGGCCGCCCAGCAAGGGCGACAAGATCCGCTCGTACCACGTGTTGCAGCGGCTCGCCGAACGCTACCGCGTGTATCTCGGCACGTTCGTGGACGATCCGGCTGACTGGCGACACCTTGCGCCGGTCGAGGCCTTGTGCGCCGAGGTGTGTGTCCGGCCTTTGCCGCCTTGGCGCGCGGGCTGGCGCGCGCTTGCCGCGCTGACGCGGGGCGAAGCGCTTACCGTTGGGGTTTACCGTGACCGCGTGATGCGGCACTGGGTCGAGCGCTTGTTGGCCGACCACAAGCTGGAGCTGGCCTTGTGCTATTCGTCTGGCGTGGCGCCGTTCGTCATGCGGCACACCCAACTGCGCCGGGTCATGGATTTCGTGGACGTGGACTCCGACAAATGGCACCAGTATGCGCAGCAGGCCCGTGGAGGCGTGAAGCGCATGCTGTACCGGCGGGAAGCGCGGCGGCTGGCGGAATTCGAGCGCACGATTGCCGCGCAATTCGACGCCAGCGTGTTTGTCTCGGAAGCCGAAGCGGCGTTTTTTCGGCACCTGGTGCCGGAATCGGCCGGCCGGGTGCACGGTATCCCCAATGGGGTGGATGCCGGGTATTGGGATCCACGACGAACGTGTTCCAGTCCCTACCGGCCGGGGGAGCGGGCGGTGGTGTTTGTCGGTGCCATGGATTACCGCGCCAACGTGGATGCGGTGCACTGGTTCGCGCACGAAGTCTGGCCGCGGATTGCCGCCGGGCGGCAGGACGCCTGCTTTTACATCGTGGGGAGCAGGCCGACAGCCGCGGTCCGCGCGCTGGGACAGCTCGCGGGTATTACGGTTACCGGGCGGGTAGAGGATGTGCGGCCGTACTTGGCGCATGCCCATGCCGTGGCGGCACCGTTGCGGATCGCGCGCGGCATTCAGAACAAGGTGCTGGAGGCGCTGGCCATGGAGAAGGTCCTGCTGGCGACGCCTGCGGCCTACGCGGGCGTCGCGGATTTCGCGGGTCGCCAGGGCTGCGTCGATGCATCGCCCGAGGTCATGGCGACGGAAGCCTTGCGCTGGCTGGATGCGCCGCAAGCCGTGCGGGTGCCGGCGGCTCGCGCCGAGGTGCTGTCCCGCTATGACTGGGTGCGCAGTCTCGACACGTATGAAAACGTGCTGTGCAATGCGCAGACCGGTACTGCCTCCGTGGATGCCGTGGACACGGCAGGGTTGGAGGCGTGCCCATGAACCGGCCGCTTGCCGCCGTGGCTGGCTTTTCCGCGCGCACTCCCGACTGGGTGCTGGCCGCGGCCGCCTTCGCCGTCGCCGTCGCCGTGCTGCTGGTCTGCTACTGGCAGACCGTGCAATCGCTGGTGTGGACCTGGGATCACGATGGAACTTACCAGTACGGCTTTCTGATCTTTCCGTTGAGCCTGTGGACGGTATTCAATCTGCGCCATCAACTCCAGGCGAACCCGCCGGTGCCGAGTGTCTGGGGTCTGGCAGGGGTGACTGCGTTGGTGTTTGTCTGGTATGCCGGCCGCCTGCTCGACATCAATCTGGCGCAGCATTTCGCATTCGTGGCGCTGTTTCCGGCGCTGGTGCTGGCCTGCTGGGGATGGCGCGCGCTATGGGTGTTGGCGTTCCCACTCGGCTATCTGGTGGTGTTCGCGGTTCCCTGGGGCAACGCGCTGGTGGGTCCGCTGCAGGACATCACGGCGCATTTTGCCGTGCGTGCGCTGGAGCTGACCGGCACACCGGTCCTGCTCAACGGCCGGGAGATCATCACGCCCTCCGCGGTATGGATGGTGGCCGATGCATGCAGCGGCGTGAAGTTCTTCATCGCCTGCACTGCACTCGGCTGCCTGTATGCCTACCTGATGTACCAGCGCTGGTGGAAGCGGGTGGTTTTCGTGGCAATGGCGGCGGTGGCGCCGGTCGTCGCGAATGGCTTGCGGGTGTATTTCACCGTGCTGATCGGCGAGACCTGGGGGCTGGAATACGCGACCGGCACGGACCACATGATTTTTGGCTGGCAGTTCTTCGGCTCGGTGCTGGTACTGCTGCTGCTGGCCGGCTGGTTTTTCCGCGACCCACTCGTGGCGCCGGAGCATCCCACCGCACGTGGCGGCATGCCCGCCAGGGCGCGCACCGTGGTTTGGCTGGCGGCGGTGGCGCTGTTGATCGCGGGCCCGGCCTTGGCCGCCGGACTCGCGGCATCGGCACCACCGGAAACCATGCGCTTGACCGCACCAGCGATCGCGGGCTGGAGCGGCCCGCAAGCCGCCACGGACGGCTGGCGGCCGACCTTCAAGGGGGCGGCAGGGCAGGTACGCGCGTCCTATCACTCGGACGCCAATGGTGATGTGGTCGAGTTGTTTCATGCCATCTATACCGGCAAGCCACGCCGCGGACATACCCTGATCACCTACGGCAACGATCTCTACGATTCGGCGCATGCGCAAATCCTGAGCCGTGCCAGCCGGCAGGTGGAGCTCGCCAACGGGTGGAGCACGACTGCCGGGGAGCTGCGGCTGGCCGGTGCGACGGGCTCGCGGTTGGTGTGGTACTGGTATTGCGTGGAGCGCCGCTGCACCCGCTCGCCAGTGTTGGCCAAGTTGCTGCAGGCGTGGGGTGTACTGCGCGGGCAGGTGCCGCGATCTTCGGTGTGGGCATTGTCGTCGTCGGTTGTCAGCGACGATGCCGATCGGGTGCGGACGAAGTTGCACGCCTTTGCGCAGGCGCTGCCCGCGCCCGGCGCGCCGGATATGCAGGCGCAGCGGCCATCCGGTCTTGCGGGGAGCCAGCCATGAACGAGCGGCCGCTGATCGTGCATGTGCTCTACCGGCTGGACACCGGTGGCATGGAGCGCGTCGTGGTGTCGCTGATCAACGCGACGCATGATCGTTACCGCCACGCGGTGATTGCGCTGACGGGCTTCGGAGCATTGCGGCACGAAATCGAGAACGCGGTCATCGCATGCGTGTCGCTTGAAAAGAAGCCGGGCAAGGACTGGCCCTGCTATTTTCGATTCTGGCGCGCGCTGCGCGCGCTGAAGCCCGACCTGGTGCAGACCTACAACATCGGGGCGCTGGATCTGGCGCCGGTGGTGAAATTGGCCGGCGTACACCGACTGGTCCACGCCGAACACGGACGCGACGCTGCCGATCCGGGTGGAGACAATCCCAGATACCACCGGTTGCGGCGCTGGATGGCGCCGCTGGTTGGGCGATATGTCGTGGTGTCACCGGACTTGCGAATCTGGCTCACGGAGCGTGTGCGCATTCGATCGTCCAAGGTGACGCATATCGCGAACGGAATCGACGCGGCGCCGTTCGATGTACCGCGTATTCGCTCCGGGCCGCGCAGGCAGCTTGGCGATTTTGCGCCGCCGGGCACCGTGCTGGTTGGCAATGTGGCACGCCTTGACAAGGTCAAGAATCACGCCGGTTTGCTCCTCGCGTTCAAGCTTTTGTGTGAAGAAGACGGGCGCAAAAATGCCGCATGCCGCTTGATCATCGCCGGTGACGGGCCGCAACGCGGGGAATTGGAGCAGCGGATTGTCCAGCTTGGCCTGACGGAAACGGTGCGGCTGCTCGGCAACCGCGGTGATGTGGCGCAACTGCTGGCGGAGTGTGACGTGTTTGCCTTGTCTTCGGTTGCCGAAGGCATGCCGATCACCTTGCTGGAAGCCATGGCCGCCGGGCTGCCCGTGGTCGCAACCGACGTCGGGGGCGTAGCCTCGATGGTCGAGGCCGGGGTGACCGGTACGCTGGTGCCGGCCGGCGATCCGCACGCCCTTGCGGCGGCTCTGCGCGCCTATGTCGCAGACGAAGAACTGCGGTGTCGGCATGGCGACGCCGGGCGTGCGCGCGTCGCTGCGCATTTCAGTTTGCGCGCAATGGTGTCCGCGTATGTCGCACTGTACGACGAACTGTTGGGCCGGCAGGCGGACGCCGTACAGCCACGCGTGATGTCCGGCTTGACCGGGCACAAGGAGAATTGACGTGTGTGGTCTGACCGGAATCGTCTCGTCGAAGCATGCCAGTGTGGATGAAAGAATCCTGCTGGCCATGCGGGATGCGCAACGGCACCGCGGACCGGATGCGGCCGGGCTGTATCTCGGCCAGGGCGTGGGTCTGGGGCATCGTCGCCTGTCCATCATCGACCTGGACAATGGGCGGCAGCCGATGGTGGATGAAGCGGCTGGTCTCGCACTGGTCTACAACGGCGAGCTGTACAACTTCCCATCGCTCAAAGCCGAACTGGAGGCGCGGGGCGTGGTGTTTCGCAGCCGCTGCGACACGGAAGTCCTGCTGCGTGCCTGGCAACAGTGGGGTGAAGCCTGCCTCACGCGCCTCGTTGGCATGTTTGCGTTCGCGGTGTGGGACATGCGTACGCAGCGCCTCTATCTGGCCCGCGATCACCTTGGCATCAAGCCGCTGCATTACGGCTTCACCAGTTCCGGCGATCTGGTGTTCGCTTCCGAACTCAAGGGACTGCTGGCACATCCCGGCGTGGAACGCCGGCTCGATCCGCAGGCGTTGGAGGACTATCTCGCACTCGGCTACGTGCCAGACCCGAAAAGCATCTATCGCGGAATTTTCAAACTGTCGCCCGGTCATTGGTTGAGCTGGCACGCCGGCGAGCCGGAACCGGTTCCCCGGCAATACTGGGACGTGCCGTTCAATCTTGCGGCCGACATGACTGCGGACGAGGGCGCAGTGCAGCTCCGCAGCTTGCTGGACAGAGTCGTGGCAGGCCAGATGATCGCGGACGTTCCGCTCGGCGCGTTTCTTTCCGGCGGCGTGGATTCCAGCGCCGTGGTGGCCAGCATGAGCCGGGCGTCGCACCAACCGGTGCGCACCTGTTCCATCGGTTTCGACCATGGCGGTTTCGACGAAACCGCCTATGCGCGGCGCGTGGCCCGGCATCTGCATACGCAGCATTTCGAGCAACGGGTCGGCGCCGATGATTACGCACTCCTCGACACGCTGGCGGCGGTTTACGACGAACCGTTTTCCGACAGTTCGGCGCTGCCGACGTACCGCGTGTGCGAGTTGGCGCGCACCCAGGTGACCGTGGCGCTGTCCGGCGACGGCGGCGACGAGAATTTCGCCGGCTACCGGCGCTATCGCCTGCATGCGTGGGAAAGTGGGCTGCGCGCGCGCCTGCCGCTGGCGTTGAGAAAGCCGGTGTTTGGTTTATTGGGCAGCATCTATCCCAAGGCTGACTGGGCACCGCGCCCGCTGCGCGCCAGGACCACACTGCAAGCCCTCGCCCGCGACGATGTGGAAGCCTATTTCCACACCGTCAGCACCACCTCGGCGGCGCTGCGCCAGCAGCTGTACAGCGCGAGCTTCAAGCGCGAACTTCAGGGTTACAGCGCGCTTGCCGTGTTCCGCGCCCACGCAAAACGCGCGCCCACCGATCATCCGCTGCTGCTGGCCCAGTACCTGGACCTCAAGACCTGGCTTCCCGGCGACATCCTGACCAAGGTGGACCGCGCCAGCATGGCGCACAGCCTGGAGGTCCGCGTACCTCTGCTCGATCACCGTCTGGTCGAGTGGGCGTCCTCGTTGCCGCCCGGGCTGAAGCTGAGAGGAAGTACCAGCAAATACATCCTCAAGAAAACGCTCGAAGCGGATTTGCCGCACGACGTGCTGTACCGGACCAAGATGGGTTTCAGTGTGCCGCTGGCGGCATGGTTGCGTGGCCCACTCGCACGGCGCTCTCGGGACGCCTTGCTTGCCGGAGCCATTGCTGAATGCGGGTATTTCGAGCCGGCCGTGCTCGATCGGCTGGTGCGCCAACATGCGGCTGGCCGGCACGATCACAGCGCGACGCTGTGGAGCCTGCTGATGCTGGACGCCTTTCTGCGCCACATGCAGCAGCCCGCTGCCGCGGCCCCCGCCGGGCCCGCGCGCAGGGTCGTGGCCGCTGGGGCACAGCCATGAGTCGCTGCATTCTGGTGTTCGGAATGCCGCGCTCCGGCACTGCCTGGATCGGCAAACTGTTCGACAGCCATCCGGGCGCGCTGTCGAAGGCCATGCCATGAAGACGGCATCGGTCAATGGTGTCGCCGACGGTGTCATGCCGTCGGCAGAGGAAAAATTCGACGCGGCGCGGCGAAGCGCCGGAAGCAGAGCTGAAGCGGGTGGCGAACGCAGGATCCGCCTGCTGGTATTCACCAGCCTGTATCCGAATGCCGTCCAACCGCGCCACGGCGTATTTGTCGAGGAGCGGCTGCGCCACCTCGTGGATTCCGGCCGGATTACCGCGACTGTTGTAGCGCCGGTGCCATGGTTTCCGTTTCGGCATCAGCGCTTCGGGGCCTACTCGGCATTTGCCAGGGTGCCTGCGCATGAGCAGCGCCATGGCATCCAGATCAGCCATCCCCGCTATCCGGTCATTCCGAAACTGGGCATGAACATCGCGCCATGGCTGATGTATCGCGCGCTTCTGCCGGTCCTCCGGGAACTGCAAGCCAGCGGGACCGACTTCGATCTCATCGATGCCCACTACTTCTACCCGGATGGCGTGGCTGCAGTACGGCTTGGTGCGGCCCTGGGCAAACCGGTGGTGATCACCGCGCGCGGTACCGACGTGACGTGGATCCCGCACTATCGTCGACCCAGGGCGCAAATCCAGTGGGCGGCAGGGCGCGCCGCTGCCATCGTGGCTGTATCGCAAGCGCTCAAGGACCAAGTCACCGCCTTGGGTGTGGATCCCGGGAAGATTACGGTTCTGCGTAATGGCGTTGATCTCGATCGTTTCGAGCCACGGGACCGCGCGGTGATCCGCGCCAAGTTGAGCCTCACGGGTCCGGTGTGGTTGACGGTGGGCCATCTGGTCGCACTCAAGGGCGTGCACATCGTCATCGCGGCGCTGGCGCGCGTGCCGGATACGACGCTGTTGATCGTCGGCGAGGGGCCGGAACAGCGCAAGCTGCGCGGCCTGGTGGAACAACTTGGTCTCCACGCGCGCGTGCGGCTGCTTGGCGCCATCTCCCACGCGGACCTGTGTGACTACTACAACGCGGCAGACGTGCTGGTGCAGGCATCGAGCCGTGAAGGCATGCCCAACGTCGTGCTGGAATCCCTGGCCTGTGGTACGCCGGTGGTGGCCACGCCGTTTGCCGGAGTCAGCGAATTGCTGGATACGCCCGAAGCGGGGGAGATCGCCGCACAGCGGAGTGACGAAGCCATTGCCGCGGCATGGCTGCAGTTGCGGGACCGGGCGCCGACACGTGCCGCCACCCGCGGCGTGGCGGAGCGGCTGGGGTGGCAGCCGGTCGTGGAAGCGCAGCACGCACTTTATGCGCAGGTGTCGTTGGCCGCTGCAGGTGGCGCGACACCCGGGGCAGAGCCATGAACGACGTCTTGAGCATCGCGCAGCGTCAAGCTCGGCCGGGGACGTCGGCCGACCGGCCGTTGCGTATCCTGCACGTGCTCGACCATTCGCTGCCCTTGCACAGCGGTTATACATTCCGGACGCTCGCCATCCTCGGGGCGCAGCGTGCGCTGGGGTGGGAAACGATGCAACTGACCGGTCCCAAGCAGGGCAACGACCGGCAGCGTGAGGAACATGTCGGTGACTGGATGTTCTACCGCACCCCGCCGGCGTCCGGCTTGCTGGCGAGGTTGCCGCTGCTCCAGCATCGTTACCTGATGCGCGCATTGCAGACCCGGCTGGCCGAAGTGGTGGACAGCGTGCGTCCCGACATTATCCATGCGCACTCCCCGGCGCTGGACGCGTTCCCCGCGCTCGCGGTGGGCCGGGCCGTCGGCATCCCGGTGGTGTACGAAGTCCGTGCGTTCTGGGAAGACGCTGCCGTCGACCTCGGTACGGCGCGAGAGGGAGGGCCGCGATATCGGTTGACGCGCGCGCTGGAAACCCGGGCCCTGCAACGGGCAGACGCCGTGACCACGATCTGCGACGGCTTGCGTGGCGACATGCTGAAGCGCGGCATTCCCGCAGACAAGATCACCGTCATTCCCAACGCCGTGGATACTTCCCAATTTCGATTCACGGCCACCAACGATGTGGAGTTGCTGGAGGCATATGGACTGACGCGCGGGAGCACGCTGGGGTTCGCCGGCTCGTTCTACGCCTATGAGGGGCTGGATATGCTGCTCCGGGCAATGCCGCTGGTGCTGCGCGCAGTGCCGCAGGCACGCCTGCTGTTGCTGGGCGGGGGACCGCAGGACGCCGATCTGCGGGCGCTGGCCACCCACCTCGGCCTCGAGCGCGTCGTGCATTTCGTCGGCCGCGTGCCGCACAGCGAAGTCACCCGCTACTACAGCGCCATGGACGTCATGGTCTATCCGCGTATCTCGCGACGGCTGACGGAATTGGTGACGCCGCTGAAGCCGCTCGAGGCGATGGCCATGGGCAAGCTGGTGGCGGCTTCGGATGTCGGCGGCCACCGCGAGCTGGTTCGCGACGGCCACAATGGCCATCTTTTTCCCGCAGGATCGGCCGAGGCCCTCGCGCAGTGTCTGATCAAGCTGCTGCAGACTCCCGCGAGCTGGGACAAGGTGATAGCCAATGGGCGGGAGTTCGTCGAGCGCGAACGCACCTGGTCGGCGAGCGTGGCACGCTACCGGGCCGTTTATACCGACGCACTCGACCGCCAGCGGCGCAGCACGGGAGGGGCGCATGAGCGTTGATACGCCTGCGCTGGTACTGGGCGCCGGAGCCAATGGCCTGGGCGTGGCGCGCAGCCTGGCGCGCGCGCGGGTCCCGGTCTGGTTGCTGGATTCCGATGTGCAGCGCCCGGAAATGCACACCCGGGCGGCGCAGCCCTTGAAGATACGTGCGGCGCACGGTGAAACGCTGGTCGAAGACCTTGTGCGCCTGGGTACGACGCAGTTTTCCGGTGTGCGCCCGGTGCTGCTCCTGACCCGGGAAGAAAGCGTCAAGACCGTTTCACATCATCGCGATCGGCTGTCCGCCCTTTATCGATTCAGCCTGCCGCCCAGAGGCGTCGTGGATACCTTGTTGCACAAACAGGGGTTCCAGCGCCGTGCCGAACAACTCGGCAGCCCCATTCCGCCGCTGGTGCACGTACGCACACCCGCGGATTTGTCCGCGCTCGAGGGCCTGCATTATCCGGTGGTGATCAAACCCGGCGAACGGGATGCCGATTATGGGCGGCGGTTCAAGAAGGCGTATCGCGTGGAGAGCGCCGCGGAAGGTGTTGAGCTGATCCGTCGCATCCTGCCGGTGATGGCGGACGTGGTGGTGCAGGAGTGGATCGAGGGCCCGGACTCCAACATTTACTTTTGTCTGCAGTACCTCGATCGGCAGAGCCGGGTTGTCGGATCATTCACCGGTCGCAAAATCCGATCGTGGCCGCCACAGGTGGGCGGTACGGCCAGTTGCACCGCGGCTCCGGAAGTCCATGCAGACCTTTCCGCCATGACTACCCGATTTTTCCAGGCCGCGGGCGTGATTGGCATGGCCAGCATGGAGTACAAGCGCGACACGCGCAGCGGCGAGTTCCGCATGGTGGAGCCGACGGTCGGGCGTACCGATTACCAAGAGGAAGTGGCGACCTTGAACGGCGTCAACCTGCCGTACGCCGCATGGTGCTCCGAGCTCGATCTGCCGTTCCCGGCGGCCGTCGCGACGAAACGGCCCGTCGTATGGCGGGTGCGATCCGAGGACGTGCAGTCCGCAGCCGCCCAGGGCCAGCGGCTCATGCAGGGCCATCCGCGCGGTGGTCATGTGGCCGATGCCTTGTGCCGGTGGCGTGATCCGATGCCGTGCCTGGTGCGAAGCCTGCAACACGCCTGGCGCGCGCTGCACCGTCGAACTTTGAAGCTGATGCCGGGACCACCTGCGGCCAGGAGCAAGCCATGAGCGCGGTCACCAACCTCCTGTCCGGACGCTGGACACGTCCAGCCGTGGATGCGCGCCGTGGGCTGCAGGCCGCCGCCGAATGGCTGGCGCGCGCCCAGGACGCCACCGGCTGCGGCGGTGTCAGCGCCTATTACGATGCGGTGAAACGCCAGTGGGCTGGCGCCTATCCGGAAACCACCGGGTACATCATTCCGACCTTCTTGCGCTACGCGGAGTTCTCCGGTCAAAGCGAATACCGGGAACGCGCCATCCGCATGGCCGAGTGGGAATCGGCCATCCAGCTCCCTGATGGGAGCGTGCGTGCCGGTACGTTGGATACGACACAGGCGGTGCCGACCATCTTCAACACGGGACAGGTGTTGTTTGGCTGGCTGTGCGCCTGGCAGCAGACGCGGGACGCGCGTTTTCGTGACTCGGCGCTGCGCGCGGCGGATTGGCTGGTGGCCGCTCAGGACCCGGATGGCGCATGGCGGCGTTTTGCTTCGCCGTTTGCCGCCCACGCCGTGAACACCTACAACACACGCGTGGCGTTCGCGCTGGCCGAGGCCAGCTGCGCCTTGCAGGAGCCCCGTTATCTGGACGCGGCCGTGCGCAATGTGCAGTGGGCACTCGCCCAGATGCATCCCAACGGATGGCTGGAAAACAACGACCTTGAAGACAACGATCGTCCGCTTACGCATACCATCGCGTATGCGACCCGCGGCATTCTGGAGGTCGGCTTGATCGCTGCCAACAGCGCCTTTGTGGATGCCGCGGCGCGCGTGGCGCGATCCGTCGCGCAAGCCCAGCGCCGCGACGGTGCCTTGCCCGGCCGGTTGGATTCTGCCTGGCGGGCGGCAAGCCGCTGGACCTGCGTGACCGGCAACGCGCAAATGGCGATCATCTGGCAGCGTCTGGCGGCGGAAACCGGCGAGCACGCCTGGAAACCGGTGGTGGAACGCGCCAATCGCTTCAATCTGTCCATCCAGGATGTGACTGCGACCGACGGGGCGGTGCGTGGTGGAGTGCCGGGCTCGTATCCGCGATCAGGCGGCTACATGAAAAACCGTTATCCAAACTGGGCCGCCAAGTTCTTCATGGACGCACTCATGCTGCAATTGGAAGCGGGTTGACGCCATGCGCGATATCGCCTTTGCGCTGCTTATCTTCGGGATGCTCCCCTTCATTCTGAAGCGGCCGTATTGGGGCCTGCTGGCATGGTCTTGGCTCGGCTACATGAATCCCAACCGGCTGTGCTTCGGCTTCGCCGTCGGTTTCCCCTGGGTGCAGCTGATTGCCATCGCCACGCTGGTCGGTTTGGCGTTCAGTAAGGAAAGCAAGAAGATTCCCAAGTCTCCGATCAGCGTTTTTCTGTTCCTGTTTCTGATGTGGACCGGAATTACCACTTTCTATGCGGCAGTGCCAGATTCGGCTTGGAGCAAATGGCAGGAGTTTGCCAAGGTCTTGGTCATGGTGTTCGTCACCTTGATGATGGTAAATAGCCGGGAGCGTATTCACTGGCTTATATGGGTCATTGTCGTTTCACTGGGATTTTATGGCCTCAAGGGTGGCCTGTTCACGGTTACGCACGGCGGTAGCAGCAATGTGCTCGGACCTCCCAACAGTTTCATTGCCGACAACAATGCCTTGGCACTCGCGCTATGCATGACGCTTCCGCTCATGCGCTATCTGCAGCTGCATTCGTCTCCGCGAGTCGTGCGCATTGGGATGGGCATCGCCATGTTGTTTACCGGCATCGCGGTATTGGGCACGTATTCGCGGGGTGGCCTGATAGGTCTGGCCATCGTCGCCGGCGCCTTGTTCTTGAAGAGCCGCCGGCGGCTTGCTGTTGTCCTGGTTGCGGTTGCAGTGGGTTTGGTCGCCTATCATTTCATGCCGCCCGAATGGGCGGCGCGCATGGACACGCTGCATCAGGCCAGGGAGACGTCTTCAGGCGAGTCACGGATACAGTCCTGGAAATTCGCCGCGAACGTCGCCATTCACCACCCATTGGTGGGTGGAGGGTTCGACGATTATCTAAGTGCACCCTTGTGGGATGCCTTTGCGCCTGATGGCGCCGAGCAACGCGCCATACACAGCATCTATTTTCGCGTATTGGGTGAGCAGGGCTTCCCCGGGCTGGTTCTTTTTCTCACGCTGATGTTCGCCAGCTGGCGAAATTGCAGCCGCGTTCGGAAGAGCACGCGGGACCTGCCAGATCAAAAATGGGCGTACGATCTTGCATCCATGTTGCAGGTAGCCCTGATAGCGTTCATGGCAGCCGGGGCCTTCCTGCCGATGACCTATTTTGACCTGAGCTACCAGCTGATGGCCGTGTGCGCACTACTGGGGCTGCATGTGCAGGAGGGTGGGGCACAACGGACGGGCGAGCGGAGCCACGGCTTCGGTGTGGGCGTGCGATCGCCGCCGGTGCACAGTGCGCTTGCGGAGTGAGGACGTGAGCAGGAAAGTCTTGATGATCGCCTTCCATTTCCCGCCTGCTGCGATGGGAAGCGGGCACCTGCGCACGCTTGGTTTTGCGCGCCACCTGCCGGCATTTGGCTGGGACCCCGTTGTGTTGTCGGCGCGGGCGCTGGCTTACCCACGCACTGCGCCGATCGCCGCTCAGCTCATTCCAGAAGGCTGCGTGACACACCGCGCGTTGGCGTTCGATGCCCGGCGCCATTTCGGTATCGGCGGGAAGTATCCCGGATTCCTGGCGCAGCCCGATCGCTGGAGCTCCTGGTGGCCGGCGGCGGTCGTGCAGGGAATGCGCCTGATCCGTCGTCATCAGGTGTGCGCGATCTGGTCCACCTATCCCATCATGACGGCACACTGCATTGCTCGGACCCTGAGCCGTATCACCATGTTGCCGTGGGTCGCGGATTTCCGGGACCCGGTCGCCAGCTCGGTCGAGGCCGAAAATCCCTATGCTGTTGCCTCACAGCAGCGTTGGGAACGACGCGTACTGCGGGATGCATCGCGTGTCGTAGTCACTACGCCGGGAGCCCTGCGCGCCTTTGCAGGGAGCTATCCCGCAGCGCATGCCGAGGGCCGCCTTGCCGTGATCGAAAACGGTTACGACGAGATCGCGTTCAACGGGCTTCCCGAACCACCGTCGCAGCCAGGGCGACCCCTGGTACTGGTGCACAGCGGCCTGTTGTATACGGATGGCCGCAATCCAGCGCCGTTCTTTGCGGCACTTGCGCGCCTCCAGGCCAACGGCACGCTGGGCGCCGCCGACGTCCACGTGGTGTTGCGAGCCAGTGGGTCGGAAGCAATGTACACGCGCGAAATCGAGCGTCTGGGACTCGGGGAGATGGTGACGCTGGCGCCCCCAGCTTCCAATCGGGAGGCGCTCGAGGAACAGGCTCGCGCGGATGCGCTGTTGTTGTTCCAAGGCCCCCGCTTCGACCGCCAGATTCCTGCGAAGTTGTACGAGTACCTGCGCATCGGGCGGCCGATCTTCGCGCTGGTGGGCGAGCACGGAGACACGGCTGCAGTATTACGCAGCACGGACAGTGCGGAGCCGGTGCCGATTGATGATGTTGATGCGATTGCCACTCGGCTACCCGCGTTCGTTCGCGCGGTGCGTGAAGGCCGTGCCCCCGTTGCGCGCAGGCAAGCCGTAATGGGGTATGCAAGAAGCGCGGGTGCAGCGAGGCTTGCAGGCATGCTGGATGGTGCTGCCGCCACACCCGAAAACATGTTCCGCGAGTCCACTGACGTGACACCGTCTCAACCCTGAGATCCCCGACCATCCGCAAGCCTTTCGAGGACACGAAACATGAACTGGAGTCCCGACGAGCATTACCAGAGCCGGAAGGTCGCGAGCGAGTACGACCGAAAGCGTTTTGCGAGCGTTCCGGGACGGGTATTCAACCATCTGGAAAAACGCACCATCGTGAAGTGTTTTGCCCGCGTTCCCAAGGGGCAAACAATCGCCGACGCGCCGTGCGGAACGGGGCGGCTGGCCGAGCCGTTACTGGCCGCCGGTTACCGGGTGCATGGCCTGGATATTTCCGACGAAATGCTGGAAATAGCAAGGCAACGTCTGCGTGGCTTCCCGGGTCGCTTCGCCTGCGAGGTCGTGGATGTCAAGGCATCGCGGCCACACGAACCGTTGTATGACGCTGCACTGTGCGCCAGGGTTCTGATGCATTTCCCGCTCGATCAGCAGGTCGAGTTCCTCACGGGTGTGGCCAGGCTGAGTCGCTCGATCGTGGTCATCAACCACAGCCTCGATTCGGGCTATCAGCGGTTCCGGCGGCGCGTGAAACACTGGTTGGGCAATCAGGCTTCCGCAAACTACCCCGTCAGCAATGCCGACATCAGGGTTCTGTTGCAGCAATCGGGCTTGCGCGAGGTGCAACGTTATCGCCTGGCTTCGCTGGTCAGCGAGGCAATCTATATCGTCGCGGAACGGATCACGCCGGCCGCGGAATCCGCGCGGGCGAGGCAATCGCAATCGGCAGCGGCCGTATCGTGAGCATAGGCGGCAGAAAGCCCAAGAACAGCGTACGCAAGGCGCTGTCGCTGTCTTTCGTCCAAACCCTTGTCAGTCTGGTATTCACCTTCGGCGGGGTCATCGTCGTCAGTCACCTCCTGACGCCCACAGAAATCGGCATTTATTCCGTGGCGGCCGGTCTGGTGGCACTGATGCAGATGTTGCGCGACTTCGGCGTGAGCGAATTCCTGATCCAGGAAGAAGAGCTCGACGAGCAGAAGATTCGCACCGTCTTCACGATCAACCTGGTGATTGCGTGGTCGCTGGGTATTGCGTTGTTTGCGCTCAGCGGAGTCGCAGGAAGGTTTTACGGCAACCCCGGTGTGTCCGATGTATTGCAGGTGGTCAGTATCGTCTTCGTGCTGCTGCCATTTGGCGCCATCAGTCAGACGTTGATGAAACGCGATCTGGAGTTCGGAAAGCTGCTCAAGATCCGCCTCGGCGAGAACATCACACGCAGCTGCACCACGGTCGGATTGGCATATGCCGGTTTCAGTTACATGAGCATGGCCTGGGCTTCGGTGGTCGGCATCCTGGTGATGGTGGCGGGTTGTGCCGTGTGGGGCAGGCAGTACCGGGTCACGAGTCTCAGCCTGTTGCACTGGAAGCGCGTACTGGGTTTCGGATCCAACCGGACCATCGCCGATATTGCACGGCAGGTGGGCGATCAGTCCGCAAACCTCGTGATTGGTCGCATGCTGGGCATGGCCGCCACCGGCCTTTATTCGCGCGGCTACGGTATCGTCAACATGTATAGCAGCACCTTCGTGGGCGCGATCAACGGCGTCGCGTTCCCGGCGTTTGCGCGCGAACACCGCGAAACCGGCGCCGCCCCGCAGCTTTTCCTGAGATCCCTCGTCTATCTCACCGGTATCAGCTGGCCGTTCTTCGCCGCCGGCGTACTGCTGGCATTCCCGATCATCCGCGTCTTGTTCGGTAGCCAATGGGATGCGGCGGTGCCGCTGATGCGCTGGCTGTGTGCCGCTGCCATCGTGGGCACCTTGACGTACCAATGCAGTCAGTTCCTGGTTGCGTTGGGCCACGTGGGTGCCGTGACGCTCATCGAAGTGCAATACCAGTTGGTACGGATTGGTGTAACGATTGTGGCGGCCTTGTACAGCGTCACGGCCGTCGCAGCGGTTCAGGTGCTGGTGTATATCGCGGCGACAGTTCTCTACTACCGGCGGCTGCGCAGCTACGAACCGCTATCCATGGGCAAATGCGCGAGAGCGGTAATTCCGAGTATTGCGGTGACGATTACCACCTGCATCGCGCCAGCGGTGGTGGCATTCTGGCCCGGCCTGATCCAGCAACATATGATTCCTGCCCTTTGCGGTGCCGTGGTTGCGGGCTGCGCAGGGTGGCTGGTCGGCGCACGAATCGTTCGGCATCCGTTGTTGGATGAATTCCGGCGCGCCGCGTCGCGTTTCCCAAGATGCAACCAGATTCTATTTGGCTAGGCCATGTCAGGTCTCGACATACCACAAGCACTCAACACACGTTTCGCGTGCGCACAGTGCCATGCCAATGCCCAGTGGGTGTGGGCAGCCAGGCCGACGGCGCGCCAGAACTCCAGTATCCATCGGTTGCAATGCGCGCAATGCGGCGCGCAAATTGTGGCCAAGGCGAGCCGCGGCAGGGTCACTGACCCGGATGGCTGCGCCGAGGTACGCGAGGAGTATGAAACCCTGTGCGCGCTTCAACCTGTATTCGCTGGTTGCGCACGCTACGGAACGCTGGAGCCATTGGGCTTTCTTGCGGTTGCCGACCATGGCGTCATGATTACCGGGTTGTTCCCAGGCGAAGAGCTCGATCGCCATGCCCGCAAGCTGAACGCCACGGGAGTGTACGTGGCGTTCCAGTCGGCAGGAGTTTGGCTGCACAAGCTGCATGGAGCGGGCGGTGGCCGCGACGTCAGGCAAGGGCTTGAAGTGGGCAAGCGGATTGACTACCTGGAGGCGACCTACGGCAGCGCGTTCGCTGCGGACCGCAAGCTGCGTTCTGCATGTGAGCTGTTTGCGCGCGTCGGCCGCGATGTCGACACGCTTGCCATGGATGGAGTGCGGATCCACGGCGATTTCAAGCCCAGCAACATGTTGTGCAACGCTACACGGTACGTGGGCCTGGACATTCAGCGGGCGACTACGGGCGCAGCAGTCTACGATCTTGCACCTTTTGTGAATCACCTCTGGCTCGCAAATCTTGGCGGCATCGGCGTCCGTGCACGTCGCCGCCATGAGCTGGCGGAAACCGCCTTCCTTGTCGGCTTTGGCGACGCGGTCGACATGCGCGCGCTACGCTGGGCACAGCTGTATTTTTCACTGTGTTATTGGGGTGGATACCGCCGGCGCGGAGCGCTTGACGCGGTCATTGCCCGTTGGAAAATGTTGCCATTGGTCGAAAAGACCGCAGCACGGCTTCGCGCACTCACCTGATAGACCACGCATCACGAGTGAGCCCGGCATTGGGGGTATGGGCCGCAGTAACACTCGGATGGGAAACACACTCGGATTCCCTTTCTACCTCGAGTGAGGTAACAGATGCTCAACGCGCTTTACGTATCGGTTACTGGCGCCAACCCGGAGGGCGTGCGTCGCGCATCGGGTTCCATGCAGCAACAAGGGTTTGTCCCGGGGCCCCGCTTGGACTGGAGCGGCGGCGCCATGGTCGCTTGGGCGTCGCCATCCCAGCTTGAAGTGGAAAACCTTGAACTCCAGACGCCGCTCGGCAACGCGTACTGCGTGGGGCCGCTGTGGTACGGCGGCAAATTTGGCAAGGGAGCGTTGGGATCGCTGATCGAAGACAGCAGCGCCGGCAGGCAGATTGACGAGGCTTCGCTGCGCGGAAACTTCGTACTGTTTCTGCGCACCGCGCACCAGTGTATGGTGCTGAACGACGGCCTCGGTTTTGTCCGGTTGTACACGAGTCCCGATGGGTTGTTTCACAGCAGCAGCTGGCTTGCGACCTGCGCCTATGCCGGCCGGGTCGGGTTGAATGCGGCGGCTGCGGTTGAGTACGTGCTACTGGGGGCCTCGCACTCCGACGAGACCGTCGCCGAGGGTGTCACCACGCTTCCGCTTGGCAGCGGGCTGGACCTGACCCGAAACGTCCGGTACGACCGCACGCGCCTATGGGACAGCGGTGTGGCGGCAATCCCTGCCACCCTCGACGCGGCGGTGGAACAAGTCGCGGCGCACCTCGCAACCGTGTTCGCGGAAACGGCGGCGGCATTCCCGTCGCACACGCGTGCGGCGATTTCTGGTGGATTCGACTCGCGCCTCATCCTGGCAGGCCTGCTGGCGTCGGGGAATCGACCGGAGCTGTTTGTGTACGGCAAAGAGACGTCTGGAGATGTCCCAATTGCCCGCTCCGTCGCGGGCAGCGTCGATATTCCGCTGGATGTGATCGACAAAGGCACACTGGACGCACAACTAGCGCGACCCAATCTCGAACGTCTCGTCGCCAGCTCGCTGTTCTTCGACGGACTTCCAAATGATGGCGTGTACGACTCGGGCGTCGACCAGCAAACGCGCCTCGACCAGACTGCAGGCGGTCGTCTGGGCCTGAACGGCGGCGGTGGTGAAATCTTTCGCAACTACTTCCATCTCCCCGACCGCCGCTTCAGCGCGATGGACATCGTGCGTGCCTTCTATCGTGGTTTCGATCGGCGGGTGCTCCGGCAGCCCGGCGCCCTGTCGACCTATGAGAACCGCATGGCGACAGCCATTGCGTGCGCGGTGGGCGTATCCGGCGACAACCTCACCCAACCTGTCGAACGCAGCCGGATAGAACTCGCCTATCCATTATTTCGTTGCCATCATTGGATGGCGGTGAACAACAGCGTAGCCGTACGCCATGGGTACTATATGACTCCCTTGGTGGACCCAGTGGCGGTTGCACTGGCCTGGCGCTTGCCCTTGGCGTGGAAAGACGTCGGGTTGCTGGAAGCCCGTCTGATCGATGCCTTGCACACCGGCGTGGCTCGCCAGATGTCGGAGTACGGTTTCCGGTTTAGTGATGGCCCGCATGCCAGGATGCGATTCCACGCATGGATGAGCAGCTCACGGCCGGTATTCGCACGACCCTTCATCAACGCTGCAGGGCGCTATCTGCGCAGGCGCGCAGTGGCACCGACATTGCTGGCGCACTGCCGCGCGGTACTGCCCGGTGAATGGTGCTTGGACCGGCTGCTGGACCTGCAACGCTTGCCCGGTAACCAGGCCCTGGCACGAGCGCTGGCAGTGGAGGTCGCATGGCGAAAGCTGCTTCTTTAGGCCAGCCACAATCAATGCGCCAGGCCTGCTCGGGCGGGCACCCATCCGGCACAGCGGCGCTGGTCTCCCCACCGACACAAACCGCGGGCTGCAGTCATGCTCGCACTAATTACTCAAGTCGCCGTGACGCCCTATGGCGTCCATATGCGCCGCAAACGTCGGATAGACCTGCAGCGCGCCCGCTGCACTCAAGTGATCCAAGTCGTAGTAGAGAAACTCATGGTGCATTACCCACGGGCATATGTCGGCGTTGCACAGCGCGTCGCCGACCTCCAGTACCGACGCCAGCGGGTACTGCGAGGCGACTGATTTGAGTATCGAATTGGCGCCCGCTTGCTGCTGCTCATCTCCAAGTCGCGTCACCGCACTGGCGTTCAGCCGTTGGTCCGACGGGTTCACGGCAAATCGGATGGCCGCCTTGGGGACCGGGGTGAGTTGGTGGGGGTTGTCCTCCATGAGCACGACAGGGATCCCCAGTTTCTGATAGAAGCCAAGCGTTTCGCTCAACGCGGTGCGCAACGCTTGCTCGCCAGTGATCGAGTGTTGGATGTGAATGTTGCCAGTACCGAGATAACTCGCCCACGCTTCGATCAATATGATGGCTTTCGGCCGCTCTTCACTGGCGAAACGGGTTACTTTCTTGCCCAGCTCGTGACATGCATTCGAATAATCGGTGCGCACGATGACGTCCGCGAGTGGCAAGCAACTTCCGATGGATGAAAAAACGATCTTCGTGTTGGTAGCCTTGCCGTACTTGTCCAGGGTCGGGACCATGGCCCGCGCATGGCTGTCGCCATAAGCGAGCATCACCGTTTTGGAATGTATGTCGCCGACCTCGCAGTACCATTTATCGGGCAGGTACGCGTCATGGCCTTGTTTCTGCAAAAACGTCATTTTGGTCTGGGGGTTGAAGCAGTCCCGGGAGTTGGCGAGGGCATCCAGTTGCATGGATTTGACATACTGCTCGGCTCTGGCGGAAACAAAACTTGCTGGCCTGTCTGGCACTCCTGTTGCCACGTAAACAGCCAAGCCCGCCACACCCAATGTGGCAACTGCCACGGTGAGGCCAATGGTGGTGAACCCACTCCGACTCCTGCGGACCGGTCCCTCGAAGTAGCGGTAGGTCAGCCAAGCCAGCAGAATCGACACCACCACCAGCACAAGCCTGGATACGTGGCGAAACGTCGGGCTGTTGTCGCCAAAGACGATGACCACCAGTGAGAGCAGGGCCCAATGCCACAGATACAGCGGGTAACTGATCAGCCCTACCCACACCACCGGACGCCAACTCAGCAAGCGGCCGTTCAAGAACGTGTTCGGCCCCGCATTGACGATCAGCGCGGTCCCGAGCACGGGAAGCAGCGCCCAGAAGCCCGGGAATGCGCTTGTGGGCTCGATGAGCGCAAGCCCTGCAACGATGAGAATCAGCCCTCCCCAGGATTGCATGGAGCGCCAATCGGACAACCATGAGACGCCGCGCCGGTGCCCTACGGCAAGCCACGCCCCTACCATCAGTTCCCAAGTGCGGGAGACGGGGGAATAGAACGCTTGTGTGGTATGGCCGCTGAAGACCAGTGATACATTCAACGCAAAGGTCACTGCCGCGATCAGGCCAATGGACCTCAGCAGCGGCCAGCGTCGGCGGGTAACGACCCACAAAAGCAGCGGCCACGCAATGTAGAACTGCTCCTCTACCGACAAGCTCCACAGGTGCAACAGGCTTTTGTCGATCGATGCGTGATCGAAATAGCCGGCTTCATTCCATAAGACGAAGTTCTCCACATAACCGGCGCCTGCCGCAACGTACTTGCCAAGACGCTCGTATTCCGAGGAAAACAGCACCAGCCATCCAATGGCCAGGCAGGCAAACAACACAAGGATCAGCGAGGGAAAGATTCGGCGTATGCGGCGTTGGTAGAAGTCCGACAGCAGACCACGAAAGGTCGGGAACTCGTTTCCCTCGATTGCCTTGACCAGGATTCCTGTAATCAGGTAACCGCTGATGACGAAGAAGATGTCGACGCCTATGAAACCACCCGGAAAGTTCGCTGGCGAATAGTGGTAGACGACTACCGCCAATACCGCCAGCGCACGCATGCCGTCGATGTCCGGGCGATAGAACCCCTTGGGGCGCACGCGGTTGAAGATGTCTCGGATGGCCATCGACTGACCTTTGCGGAGCGAGTGTCCAATTGTAGTTGGTGCGTTCAATCAGAGGTCCTGCCCGCGCGCAGCGCTACACAACATCGAGGGTGAGAGCTGAGTTGCGCGAAGCGGACCCGATCGTGGACCAGCATCGCGGCACCAGGCAATCCAGCATCCCATCGTCAGGCTTCCAGGTTCTGGTAGAGTCGCGCTAACGCATCATCGTGTCAGCGCATCACGCGTGGCGCGCAAGCGCCAGACGTGCCGAGCAAGAGAATCGTGCGAGACGTCAAAGGTGGACCCATGGGCATCAGGCGGATATCACGCATGGTCATGGAGCGCATCATCGCGCGCTTCGGCTATGAGCTGAAGATTGTTGGCTCCCCTCCCTCCGGATACTCCAGCTTCCTCCGTCGCATGGTGGAGGCCGGGGTACGGCCGCGCACCGTGTTTGATATAGGAGTGGGAGACGGCACACCCTGGCTTTATGCGGCATTTCCCCAGGCCCATTTCGTGTTGATCGAGCCGCAAATGCAGTTCGAGCCAGCGCTGCGCGAGATCTGTGGGCGCATTGACGCCGAATATCATTTGGTAGGAGTCGGCAGCAAGGAGCAACGCCTGCCGATTTATCGCTTGTTGAGCAGTCCTACCGGATCGTCGTTCTTGCCACCGAACCCAGACACTGAACAACGGTGGGGAGCGTCGGAAAAATCTGGCGAGTTACGTATCGTCCCATTGGATAACTATCGTGAGCAGCCGGGTCCGTTTTTCGTGAAAATCGATACGGAGGGTTTTGAACTCGAGGTGCTGCGTGGCGCCGTAAAGGTACTGGAACAAACCGATGTCGTTCTCATGGAGGTCGCGATCACGAAACGGCAGGAAGGGGAGCCGGATTTGATCGAGATCGGGGCGTTCATGAAAGACAACGGTTTTCGCTTGATTGATTTTCCCGTACTTACCCAGCAGGCAAGAGGCGGTCCACTTCTTTATGTAGATGTCGCGTTCGCGCGGGCCAAGCAGTTGTGATCCGAACCGGTGGCCTGGGCATCCAGGCAAATCCCAGGTTGTGGCAAGCAGGGGCGTTGTGCAGAAGCAGTTCGATGGGTCACTGCGTCAGGGAGCGCGGCAGGATCGCGAAGTTGGGGTAGTTGTTGTAGGCGGTCGTGCCGTTGGGTTTCACGCTGCGCGACTCAAACAGACGCCACGCCTCGTGCGCGTCGGGCAAGCCACTGTCAGCCGCCGATGCCAAGCCAATCTGTAAATTCGCAGGGAAGCCCGTACTTGAATGGGGATAGCCCACCATTTTACCTGCCTGCCACGGCTGCTTCTCCAGCTTGCCGATCTCCGCGATCATCGCCGGCGAATTACAGGCCAGCCCGACCAGACTCGGAAACGTCGCCGCGTACACCGCCTCGTAGTTGGTTATCCAGTTGCCGTTGGCGTCCTTCACCACAAAGTTGTAAGCCGAAGCCTCCAGCCAGCAAAAGCCGTGGGTCGGATTGGATTGCCAACCCGTCATGATGCTGATCTCGAACTTGGCCAGCCAACTGCGGAACTCCGCCGCACCCGCAAAGCCCAGCTCCGCGGCGTGACCCGCCGACCAGGTAAGGAAGTTCTGCATCCACGGCGCCATGCCTTTCTCCCCCGTGCGCTCCTTCTGCGCGTTTACCACGGGGTAAGTGGCGCCGCTGTCCATCACCGCCAGCGGATTGGCGTTCGGGTTGTTGGTGTACTTCTGATTCCAGTCCGCCAGCGAGTTTTCGACATCGGCGTTGAACTCGGCCTTCAAGGGATGGTGATCGGGCAACAACCATGCCGCGTTCGCCATCTCACGCAGTACCCACGCCTTGCCTCGCGTCTGGGCGTGACTCTCATCGATCAGGCCTTTCGAGAGCCCACGATAAACCGGGTTTGACCAGATCTCGTTGTGTGAAGCGCCGAACGCGAGTTCGGACATGTAGTAGTAGTCGCCTGTCACCATGTACGGCACGTAGGACTCTGCCGGCTGGTGCGCGTTGTCCCACAACGTTGGGCTTCCCGTCGCGTAATACCCCGTGGTGCACCCCGTCACCACCGCGTTGTTCACGCAGTTCGGCAGCAGGTCACGCCGGTAGGCAGCAATCTTCGCCTGGTTGGCCGCGGAGCCCGTCATCGGTTGCTGCGCGACGCCTTGCGCGTAGCCCCAGGCCGCGGTCGTGATGTAAGGGTGCTTCTGGATGCTGACCGGCCAGCCGGTCGCCGCATCCCGGTAGTGAATGTCATACGCGCCCAGCGCATCGGTGTTGGCCAGCATCCAGTTGTAGGCCCGCACATCCGGGTCGACGATGTACACGCTGGTCCAGCGCGGCAGCGGACCGATCGCTGCCTGTGCGCCCGCCATGTGCATCTTCTGGGTCTGATCGCAGTGATCCAGGGGCGTGCAGGTCTGGCGCAAGCTGGCCAGAAACTTCTCGTCGGGCGTCAACGGCATGTAGCGCGACACCGCCTTGCTCGCCTGAATGTACCCGGTGTCCTGCTGCAAATAGACCTGTGGCTGGACATGGTTCCACCACAGCACCTGGTGCCAGCGCGTGTAGGCGTAATGCGTCAGTGCGGGGCTCGTGTAGCTCGCACTCCCCGACGTCAGGGTCGCCGTGTATTGCGGCTGTGCCTGTGGCGAAAACGCATCGGAATTCTCGACAATGATGTCGGTGCGCACTCGCCCGACGCTGCCTGGCATCGTTCCCGCATACGCGCGGATGGCAAAGTAGATCCGCAGATTGAGGTTGGTGGTGCCATCGGAAGCTGTCACCGGACCGTTCACCACCCACTCGCTCGCGAGCGGACCCGACAACCACACATCGCAGTGGCGATTCCATGGCTTGCATTGTTTCGCCGTGTCAGCTGCCTGCAACGCCGCACGCGCGCTGGCCGTGTAGATCTTGCCGCTGATGGGGATCGATGCCGTGGCGTCATAACCGGTCGCCAGCAGCTGCGCCACGGTAATGGGTGCTGCCGATGCGGCCGTCCCGGTCGAAAGCACCAGTGGCAACTTCGCCCCGGCCGCCAGTGCAGGCACGTTCAACGTCAGCACCGCATGGCGCAAGCTGCCATCCGGGTTGGTCGCCTTCGGGTCCACCTGCAACATGACCGGCTGGCCGCCGAGTGTGGCCGTCAGTGACGATCCGCTTGGCACGTCGCCGCTCTTGAAGACCTGGCCAAAGGTGACGGGAACGTCGGTCTGCCCCTGCTTGGCCAGGCTGTGGATGTTGTCGGTGACGACGGTAGCCGCGTGCGCCGCCGTTCCGAGCATCAGTATCCCGACCACGCATAGCGTGCTGACGGCGAAGTGGCCAAGCGCATCCAGCACGTCGTCTGAGCTGGATCGGCTGCGAAGATTCGTTGCCATCGTGCCAACCTCCGTACCGTCCAATCGTCCAGATGCAGGTGCAGTGGCGTGTCGGGGCTCGTATCGGAGCGGAGCCTGGACGCACCGCGGCTGCCGGACACACGCGGGTCGCGTCAGATGCTACACCCAGAATGTGCCAAGCCGGGGATGGTCCCCGGCTTGGCTACAGGCACACCCATTTCGTGACAGGCGGCTACTTCAGCGCGGTCCGGTAAATCATCCCGGTGGGCTTCACCCGGCAATCCGAATTCACCGCCTGCCGCCCGCCCGCACTGTCTCCCTCCCGACACGGTGGCAACGCAACTTTCACCATGGCGGGAACGGTGCGCAGCACCGTGCCACTCGAGGCGATCGTGGTGTGCGGGGCAAGTTCTGACGCCACGCCACCCGTTGCCCGCGATGGGTACGCCCGCATGGGGGCCTTGCTGGTGGCTGGTGTCGATGCGCCCGGGCTCCGGACCGGCGGGCTGAACCAATCGGCGGACAGAAACCGCGCGCAAAACAGGGCAACCCGGCTGCAGACCTCATTCACGGCACGCTCCATGAATCCAGGCTTGTCCGCGTTGGCCCTCGTCGTTGCGCCACCGAACAGGCCGAACACGGGACCGACGGATTTTGGTTGGGTATCCACGGGCTGTGACGGCGGGAACGGCGGTTCGGTTTTTGGCGGTGCCGCGATCGGTGACGGCGGCAACGTTGGCGGTGGCGTACTTGGTGGCGGCGTCGTGGCTGGTGGTGGAGTCGTGGCCGGCGGCGGCATGGTCGGCGGCGCCGTGCTTGTGCCGGCTTGGACGGACCGCGGGATGACGGCGAAGTTGGGGTAGTTGTTGTAGGAGGTGGTGCCGCTGGGTTTCACGCTGCGCGATTCAAACAGACTCCACGCTTGGTGAGCGTTGGGCACGGCACTATCGGCAGCGGCAGCCAACCCAATCTGCAGGTTGGCCGGATAGCCCGTATAGGAATACGCATAGCCGTGCATCTGGCCCGCTTGCCACGATTGGCCCTCCAGGGTTCCCATCGCGGCGACCATCGCCGGCGAATTGCAGGCCAGCCCAACCAGACTCGGAAACGTCGCCGCATATATGGCGCTGTACGACGGCAGGTAGGTCCGCCCAGTGGGTTCGGTAACCACCAACGTATAGGCCGAGGCTTCCAGCCAGCAATACCCTTGCGTGGAATTGGATTGCCAGTCGGTCATCAAGCCAATCTCGAATCTGGCCAGCCAATCACGCAGTTGCGCAGCACCCGCAAAGCCCAGCTCCGCGGCGTGACCCGCCGACCAGGTGAAGAAGTTGTGCATCCATGGCGCCATCGCGTTCCTGGTGCCGCCGTTCATGCTGTAGCTATGGCCGCTATCCACCAGGCCCAGCGGGTTGGCGCCTGGATTGTTTGCGTACTTCTGATTCCAGTCCGCCAGCGAGTTATTGACACTCGCGTTGAACTCCGCCTTCAGCGGGTAGCTATCCGGCAACAACCACGCCGCGTCGGCCATCTGGCGCAGTACCCAGGCTTTGCCGCGCACCTGGCTGTAGCTGTCATCAATCAATCCCTGCGAGTAACCACGGTAAACGGGATTCGGCGAAAGCTGGTTGCGCGAGGCGGCAAAGGCCAATTCAGACATGTAATAGTACGAACCCGTCACCATGTACGGTACGTATGCCTGCGCCGGCTGGTGCGCGTTGTCCCACAGCGTTGGGCTTCCCGTCCCGTAATACCCCGTGGTGCACCCCGTCACCACCGCGTTGTTCACGCAGTTCGGCAGCAGGTCACGCCGGTAGGCAGCAATCTTCGCCTGGTTGGCCGCGGATCCCGTCATCGGTTGCTGCGCCACGCCTTGCGCGTAGCCCCAGGCCGCGGTCGTGATGTAAGGGTGCTTCTGGATGCTGACCGGCCAGCCGGTCGCCGCATCCCGGTAGTGGATGTCATACGCACCCAGCGCATCGGTGTTGGCCAGCATCCAGTTGTAGGCCCGTACATCCGGGTCGATGATGTACACGCTGGTCCAGCGCGGCAGCGGACCGATCGCTGCCTGTGCCCCGGTCATGTGCATCTTCTGGGTCTGGTCGCAGTGATCCAGGGGCGCGCAGGTCTGGCGCAAGCCGGCCAGAAACTTCTCGTCGGGCGTCAACGGCATGTAGCGCGACACCGCCTTGCTCGCCTGAATGTACCCGGTGTCCTGCTGCAAGTAGACCTGTGGCTGGACATGGTTCCACCACAGCACCTGGTGCCAGCGCGTGTAGGCGTAATGCGTCAGCGCGGGGCTGGAGTAAACCTCGTTTCCGGAAGTCAGGGTCGCCGTGTATTGCGGCTGCGCCTGCGGCGTGTAGGCCGCGGTGTTTTCCACGATGACATCGGTTTGCACTTGGCGCACGGTGCCATGCGAGCCGCCTGCGTAGGCTCGCACCGCGAAGTAGATTCTCAAGTTCGGGTTGGTCGTGCCATCCGCCGCCGTCACGGGGCCGTTAACGATCCACTCGCTGGTCTGGGGGCCGGAAAGCCACTGATTGCATTGGGTGCCCCACGGCTTGCACGCATTCGTGTTGCTGGCCGTCTGCAACAGTGCGCGGGCATTTGCGCTGTATTTGCGGCCGCCGATGTTGAGCGATACGTTGGCGTCGTAGCTTGTCGCTAGCAATTGCGACAGGCTGACGGGCTGGTCCAGCCCGGTCACCGTTGGCGCGGGCCCTGCGGAGAGCGTCAACGCTAAGGTTGCATTACCCGGCAGCGTCGGAACCGTCGCTGTCAGCACCGCGTGGCGCAAGCTGCCGTCGGGATGGGTAGCCTTGCTGTCCACCTGCAAGGCTATCGGCTGGCCATTGAGGGTGGCGGTAACCGTCTCGCCCTGGGGTATGTCGCCAGCCTTGAAGACCTGGCCGAAGGTGACGGGAACATTGGTCTGCGCCTGCGCGACCGTGCTGATCACCTTGTCCGTCACCACGGTTCCCGCTCGTGCCGTCACCGCACCGAGCATCAACACGCAGCCTGCGCACCCACACAGCATCTTCGCAGCGGTCTTACCAAGCCAGTTTTCTTGGTTGAACCGTACGGCTTGGTCGCTTATACGCATCAGTTTGTGATCCTGCCGTCTTGTGTTGCCGCACCAGAATGTCCCGGAGCGGTCGCCTGCGTCAGGCTGCATCGACAGATGCGGCCATTGGCTGACGATCTGGTTGCTCCCGCGAAGTTGCCGATCAAGCCCGGGTGCCGCTGGCGGTTCTTTGAATGTCACGGCTCCTCCATGACCCGCCACGCCTGGCGCATAATTTGCGTTACGCCTTGAGAACCACGCAGCACGTCCGGCAGAGCCCGCTTCCCGTTCGCGAAACGCGGTCGTCAAGGTGGAAACACGGTTTTACCGTTGACAGTTAGCGGGCTGCTTCTGAATCAGCGGTGAAAATAGAGTGAAGAAATCCAGGGAGCGTGAACCAGTTCACGCAACGCGCCATTGCGTCTGATTTTTGTCCGGCGCCAGAACGAGGTAGGCCGGAGTTTGGATACCTACGCTGACTCACACCCAGCGAGCGCTCCATTGGATTTACAGTAGTTTACGGATGCGATCCACATCTGAACGGGGGTCGATCTTGAGTATTCGTTGTGTTGCACGGCTTGTCGCCAGCAGGAAGCCAGACATGATGTCCAATCCGCAATGACGATACTTATTCTGCAAATCGTGATCTTGTGCGTGGTGGCCGTGGCCATCGTGCTCTGGGCGCTTTATTTCCCGTATCCGTCGCCGCTGATACGGCGCTGGCTTCCACCGCGAAGACGCTGGCCGGAATCGCAAATCCGCACGTGGCTGGAGCAGGGGGGATTTCAGCGTGCGTTTTTGCGCCATTTTTACAGTGATCCGGAGCGTATTGCGCCTCCCGGCAACAGCATGCTGGCCCCGGCAGACGGGCTAGTGACCAGTGCGGAGGTACACGGGGGAGTGCGCTATCTGGTGATTGCGCTCAGTTTCTGGGACATGCATGTGCAGCGCAGCCCGGTGTCCGGAAGGGTGCTCAGCGTGGAATCGCACGGCGACGGCTTCATGGACGGAGAGGGAAGGGAGTTTGCTTTTCTCCGTGAGAAATCCTGTCCGGTACAAAAGCGCCTGGTGATTGCGACCGATGCCGGACAAGTCGCGGTGCGCTTGATTACCAGCCTGGCGGCGCGGCGTATCGAGACTTGGGTCCGGGAGGGCGAGCAGATCGAGCGCGGCCAGCGGATCGGCCGGATCTTGCTGGGGAGCACCGTGGTGCTCGAGCTGCCGCCCGCCGTGAAACTGCTGGTGCGCACGGGCGATCGTGTCTGGGCCGGCGAAACTGCCGTTGCAGAAGGCGTGACCTCCCCATGAATGACTTCTTGTGGTCGTCCGGTCATCTGGGTTGGGGCTTTTTTGCGCTTGCCGTCTTCACCGGCCTGTGGTGGTTGCTGAGCGATCTGTGTTGGCGTCTGCAAAGCATCCGGATCGGTCGGCTCATGGTTGCGCTCATCACCGGTTGGGCCATCGGAGTTGGACTGGTTCTTCTGGGCTTTCTTATTGGAAATCGGTAAGAGCGCGAAACCGCCGATGGCTTCCGCCTACTTGGCGGCTACGCCGGTCAACTCGCGATACAGCTTTTCCGCGGCTGGCTTGCCCTGAAAATCGGCGCCGGATTTTTGCAGTGCGGCGAGCGTGCTTCGCGCGCCGGCATGGTCGCCGGTGCGCGCCTGGGCCACGGCCAGGTGATATTGAATCGCCGATGCCTTGGGTGCCGCCTTGGCTGCCTGCAGCAGGATCGGCAGCGCGGTCTTGGGCTGGTTGTGCGCGATCAGCGCCCAGGCATAGGTGTCCGCAATGCCCGGCGATCCAGACGCCAGTTTGTACGCCCGCTCCGCCAGTGCCAGCGCCTTGGGATTGTTTTGCTCCGTGTAAATCCAGGCGAGGTTGTTGAGTGCGTCGATATTGGACGGATACGTCTTCAACACCTGCTCGTACTCTCCGGCAGCCAGCGCGTTCTGCGTGTGGTTCAGGTAGTAGTCGGCCAGCAGCAGGCGGGTGGCGGCGTCGTCCGGATGTTTGGCCAACCAGTCGCGCAGTACGCCTTCCGGCGCGTTGACCCCGCTTTCGCTCAGCGCCAGGAAGCTCTTGACCACCAGCGGCCGCTCGTACTGGAGCTTCAGTCCCTGCTGGTAGGCTTGGGCGGCCTCGCGATAAGACTTGTTCGCCATGTACAGGTCGCCTTCCAGCGAGAGGCCCGCTGCCTGGGTGGCGGGTTGTTTCTGCAGCATTTGCGCGAGGGCAATGGCACCTGCCAGATCGTGGTCCTGCGACTTCAGGAATGCCCGCATCACCACGGCCGTCACTTGACCCGGATCGGTCTTGATCACCGCATCGAGATTGCCTTCGGCAGCCTTCGTATCCTTGCCGAGGATCTGCGCGCGCGCCAGATTGGTGCGGTACAAGGGCACCTGTGGCGCCAGGTTCACGGCTTGCTGCAGCGGTTTCAACGCTTCGCCGTGACGGCCGGCATTGAGTTCCGCCGACCCCAGGGCATTGAGCGCCGCCGGGTTGTCGGGGTTGGCAGCCACCAGCTGTTTGGCCGTGCTCACGGCTTCGTCGAATTTGCCGCTTTCGCTGTACAGCACCACCAATGCGATATACGCGGTGGTGGACTTCGGCGCCGCGTCGATGGCCTGCCTGAATCGCTTGGCGGCTTCCGCCTTGTCACCCTGCAGCACAGCGAGTTGACCGAGCGCGGTCAGCGCCGCCGTGTTACGCGGGTCCTTCTTCAATACCATTGCGTAGCGGTTGGCGGCAGCTTCGTGGTGGCCTTCCAGTGAATCCAGGCTGCCCAGGCTCAGGAGCGCGGCAAGATTCTCCGGGTCCAGCTTCAAGGCCTCGGAATATTGGGCGCGTGCTTCGGCGTGCTGGCCGGCCGCGACCAGCGCGGTTCCGTACAGCAGGTGCGCGTCGCTGTTGCGCGGATTGCTGGACGCATATGCGGCCGCCACCTTGACTGCCTCGGCCGGGCGCTGCTCGCGTACGTAGGTCATGACCAGCAGGCTGTTGCGGCGCGCCTCGGTGGAGGCATTGCCCGCGGGAACCTCCTGCAGCAGGCGGATCGCTTCCACTTCATTTCCGCCGGCGAGAGCGTTGCCGGCGCGTGCAAACTGGGCGTCAGACGGATGGCTTGCACTGGTTGCGGCGGCTACCGTCCCTGGTGAACCGGCACCCGCGGTGGCGGCTCTCTCCAACAGCGCCAGCAACTCGGTGTCGGACGGTGTGCCCGGCGCGACCGGCCGAAGTGTATCCAACGCCTGGCGCGAGCGTCCTTCGCGGTAGAGCGTGAGCGCCAGCAACTTGCGGGCATCGACATTTTTCTGATCCATGCCCATGGCGTTGCTGAGGTACATTTCCGCTTGGCCGTAGTTGCCCTGCGCGTAGTTGACTGCACCCATGAGCAGTTGCGCCCGGGCGTTATCCGGTGACACCTGGAGCACCTGCTGAAGCTCGGAAACCGCAGCGTCCAGATGTCCCTGCCTGTACAGCACCACGGCGTGCAGATAGTGCAGATACGGTTGCTGCGGCGACATTTTTTCCAGCGTCTGGATGTTGGCCAGCGCCTTGTCGAACTGGTTTTGCTGCGCCTGTGCGTTGGCCAGCCGGGTCAATGCGTAGAAGCGCTCTTGCGGCAACCAGTCAGGGTTCTTGAAGCCCATCACCTTCTGGTAATCCGCTTCGGCGCCGGCGAAATCGCCGCTGTCGAACGCCAGATCACCCTTCGCGACCCAGGCCTGCGGATTGTCCGGCGCGGCGGCCAATGCCTGTTGCACGTACTTGCCGGCGGAGTCCGGGTCGTTGCCGATGGCCGCCAACTGGGCCAGTCCCACCAACGCGCCAGGGTTCTTCGGGTCCGCTGGCAGCACGGCCGTGTACGCTTGCCGGGCCTGGTCGAACTGCCTGAGCCCACGATAGGCGTCGCCTCGCAGCACAGCTACACGTGTTTTGACCGTGGACTCGTAGGGCTTGTCGGGAGTCAGGGTTGCAAGCAACTTGTCGTATTGCTGTGTCGCCAGCAGCGCCCGTCCCATGGGTACCGCCCAACGTTCTGCCGGCACCCCGTTCGCCCCGGCGTTTTGCAGCTCGCTCAGGGCGTCCTTTGGATTGCCGAGCATCAGCGACGCTTGCCCGAGCAGCAGCCAGGCCTCGCCGTTCTTGCTGTCGCGTTGCAGGACCTTCTTGGCCTCGATGTAGGCCGCGCGATACTCTCCGTTGGCCTGGTGTTTGATGCCGGCATCGACGCTGCCATGTCCACTGGTGAGGCCGCAGCCGCTCAGCGACAAGGTGGCGCACAGCAACGCCAAGCCGTAACGAACGATCCGCGTGTTCAGCTCGATCAGGCGCATATTTTTACCCTCAGTTCGCCACGCGCCACGCGCGGGGTCAATCTGCATCGGTAGGCTTTTTCAAGCCATGCTTGTCCAGAAGATCATAGAGCGTCGGGCGGCTGATCCCGAGCAAGCCAGCGACATGCGAGAGATTGCCACCGGCCTGGGTCAGGGCTCGCTGGATCGCGCGTTTTTCAGCGTCGTTTCGTACCTTGCGCAAGTCCAGAATATCATTGCCGGCCGCACCCAGGTGCAACTCCTTCAGCTCGATCTGCTTCCCGTCCGCCATGATGACTGCGCTGTTGACGGCGTTCTCCAGCTCGCGCACGTTGCCGCGCCACGGGCACGCCTCGATTGCCTTGAGCGCCTTGGCGGTAAAACCGTGGACTGCGCGGCCGTGGCGACTGGCCGCCTGCTCGAGAAAATGCCGTGCCAGGGGCGCTATGTCACCGGCACGTTCACGCAGCGGCGGAAGCCGGATGGTCACTTCGCTGATGCGGTAAAACAAATCCTCGCGGAAGCGCCCCGCACTGATCAGTGCGGGCAGGTCCTGATGCGTCGCGCAGATGATGCGCACATCCACCGGAATCAGTTCGCGTCCACCAATGCGCTCGACCACCCGCTCTTCGAAAAACCGCAGCAGCTTGGCCTGTAGCGCAAACGGCATGTCGCCAATCTCGTCAAGCAGCAGGGTGCCGTTGACCGCCAGTTCGATCTTGCCCTTGGTCTGCTTGTGCGCACCGGTGTAGGCGCCTTTCTCATGGCCAAACAGCTCGGCTTCCAGCAGGGTTTCAGGAATGGCTGCGCAGTTGATTGCCACGAATGGCCCGTCGCGCCGCGTACTCAGGCGGTGCACCGCGCGCGCGAACACCTCCTTGCCGGTGCCGGTTTCGCCGAGCAGCAGGACGGTGGCGCTGGAAGGACTGACCTTCTCTATCAGCCGGTAGGCATCGAGCATGGGTTCACTGCTGCCAACGATGCCTTCGAGCACCGTGGTCGGCTGGCTTCTGAGCTTGCGGTTCTCGGCCTCCAGTTCGTGCACCCGGAATGCGCGATCCACGATCAGGCGCAAGACTTCCAGCTCCAGTGGCTTGGAGCAGAAATCGTAGGCGCCGCAGCCGATGGACTTGACCGCGTTGTCACGATCGCCGTTGCCGGTGACCACGACGATCTTGGTGTGCGGTGCGTCCTGCAGGATTTCCGCGAGCGTGGCGAAGCCCTCGGAGGTGCCGGTGGCGTCCGGGGGCAAGCCCAGATCCTGCAGCACCACCGCTGGCTCATGGCGGTGCAGCAGGGCGAGCGCGGTCGGCCGATCACCGGCCATGACCACGTCGTAATCCTCGAAGCTCCAGCGCAGCTGGCGCTGCAGGCCGACATCGTCCTCGACGATCAACAGGCAGCGCTGCTTCTGGCTCATGGCGCGGCCTGCGGCTTGTCAGCCACTAGGGCAACCTCGGCGGACTCGGCCAGCGGCAACTGAATCGTGAATACGCTGCCTTGGCCCGGGGTGCTGTTCACACGCATCGTTCCGCCCAACGAATGCACATACGCGCGAGCCTGATAGGCGCCGATGCCCATGCCCTTGCTTGCCTTGGTGGTGAAAAATGGCTTGAACAGCCGATTGCGGATGAAATCCTCATCCATGCCAGCTCCATCATCCTCGATTTCAATGGTGGCGTGCCCGGATTCGTGCTTGACTCTCAGCATGACATGACCATGGGCCTGCGCTGCATCCTGGGCGTTGCGGATCACGTGCCCGAGCACCGTGGCCAGCTGTTCGGTATCAGTCTGCACCCACAGGTCGTCCGTGACCGGCAGGTACTCCGGCCGCGGCGACTGCGCGCGGCACTCGTCGAGCGCCTTGTCGAGCACCGCCGCCAGTGACACGCGACCGTGTTTGGCCGGTGCCACATCGCCGCGCAACTGCTCGAGCAGGCGCGAGATGCGCTGCACTGAATTTGCCACGGTCGCGAGCATGTCGTCCACGAACGCCGGGTTGTGCTTGTGGCGTTCGGCGTTCTGCAGCAGCAACGATTGCTGGGCTGCGAGGTTCTTGAGGTCGTGCATCAGGAACGCGGTGAGCCGGTTGAAGCCTTCAAACTGGCGCGCCTCGGCCAGGCGCCGGGCATCGGCCGCCTGCGCCATGATGCCGGCCACCTGACTACCGGCTGCCCGGAGCAGATCAATGTCCTCCCAATCGAACGCGCGGCGCGCGCGTGCTTGCGCCAGCACCACGAAACCGACGAGCCGGTTTTCCAGCACCAGAGGCACCAGCAGCCACGCGCGCGGAAGGTCAGTCAATTCGGCTGGCGCCCGCAGTTGTTCGTCACCCAGCGGTGGCGGTTCGCTCAAGTCATAAATCCACCGGCGCGTTCGCATGAGCCCGAACACCGGCATGTCGGCCGGAAGCTTCAGGCCGGCTGGCGTGGGCATGTTCCAACGTGCTTCCGGCACGAATTCATCGGCTTCGCCGTGCATGAACAGCACGCCGGCCGGGCTGTCCATGATCTGCGCGATCGCGCGTACCGCGCGCTGCGGCAACTCCGTGTCGCTGGCAGACAGCGTAGCGGTCAGCCGCAGCCATTCCTCACGATAGTCGTGGCGGAAACTGAAGAAGTTCTTGTGCAGAAATACCCGCAGGCGCGAGCGCGCCTGACCGGAGAACGCGATCAGCAGCACCAGCAGCAGCGCGAAGCAGACGAGCGTGATTTCCGCCACCCGGCCCCAGTCGCCTCCGTACAGGCGCACGTAATAGCCACCGAGCGCCGTGGCGATGATGTAAAGCGCGACCACCAGCAGGCTCGTCGAATAGAACACCGCGCGCCGCGACACACCCACGTCCAGCGACCACTGCGGGTTGCGCGCCGCCGCCACCAGCAACAGCGGCACCAACAAGGCATCGATGAAGCCGCGCGCCGCCCACGCGCTGACGTTGAACTGCCGGTAGAGCACCGCGTAGGAATACAGAAAGATGTCGTAGGCGAACAGCAGGCCAAGCGCAATCACCAGAAACTTGAGCGCCCAGCGTTGTTCCAGTTTCACGTTGCGGTAGATCTGTTCGAGAAACACCACGCCAGTAAGGGCGAGCAGCAGCATGCCGATCAGCGGTACGCTGGCGCTGAACGGCAACCCGATCGCGTGCGGGAAACCCGTCACCGGCCCCAGGCAGTAGAGCGCGAGCAAGACCCAGAGTGCATGCGCGACAACGTGCAAGCCGCGCAGCAGGCCGGACATCGGCCAAGCGCTGAACAGGGCGCTCACGAAAACGATCCAGGCGCCGTAGCGCAGAACCTCGGCCAGCAGCACCCAGTTGACCGCCACCGCACGCTGCCACTCGGTGTAAGCCAGAAACACGCCCCACAGGACCGAGACCATCGTGGCCAGGATCAGCAAGGCACCCGTGCGCTGACCGCGCCAGCTGACGCCCAGCAGCGCCGTACCGGCAAGGAACGCGGCGGCGGCGGTCAAGTAACTGGCGATGATGATGACGTGCATATCTGGACGACCCCTGGCGCGCCGCGCGGTTGTCTGCGCTCAACCGGACATATGCCCGTTCCCGGGTTCAGGCATTGCCCAGCGTACGCCGGTTGGCGGCTACGGGAACGGCCGTTGCTTCGGCAACGCGAGGCGGTACGCCCAGCAGGCGACGGCGAATGTCGGCCGCCACGCGCGCCGCGGTATGTCCGTCCCAAAGTTGGGGCTTGCGACCACGCGGCCAGCGACCGGCGAGAATCTCGTCCAGCGCTGGCAGCAGCTCGGCGGCAGTCACCAACCGGTTGGTGCCTTCCGTGATCGTGATTGGCCGCTCGGTCGTGGTGCGCAATGTCAGACAGGGTATGCCGAGATAGGTGGTCTCCTCCTGGATACCACCCGAGTCCGTGATGGTCAGGTGCGCACCGCACACCAGGCTCATGAAGTCCACGTAACCGAGGGGCTCGATCACTTGCAGGTTGGGCGCGTTGGCGAGTTTCGACCACAGGCCGAAGGCTTCCAGGTTTTTGCGGGTGCGTGGGTGCACCGGAAACACCAGCGGCAATCTGACCGCCATGCGGATCAGTTGATTGACCAGCGCCGTGAGCGGCGCGGCTGCGTCCACGTTGGAGGGACGGTGCAGGGTCACCACCGCGTATGCGCGATTCTCCAGCCCGAGCCGGCGCCGCTCGCCAGCGGCATCGATGCGCTCGCGCATGAGTTCGTAGGAATCGATCATGATGTTGCCGACGCGGGTGATCTTTTCCGGCGGCACGCCTTCGGCGGCGAGGTGCTCGTCCGCGTCCGGCGACGGCGTCCACAGGATGTCCGCCAGCGTGTCGGTCACCAGCCGGTTGATTTCCTCGGGCATCCGGCGGTCGCCGCTGCGCAACCCGGCCTCCAGGTGCGCGACGGGAATATGCAGCTTCGTGCTGACCAGAGCGCAGGCCACCGTCGAATTGACATCCCCGACCACCACGACCAGATCCGGTCGATCCGCAGCGCAGGCCTCTTCGTAGGCGAGCATCACGTTGGCGGTTTGTTTCGCGTGGCTGCCGCTGCCCACGCCCAGGTGCAGATCCGGCGGCGGCAACTTCAGGTCACGAAAAAAAGCCTCCGACATGTTCTCGTCGTAATGCTGGCCGGTGTGCACCAGGCGCAAGCGGCACCACGACTGCTCGTGCAGCGCATGGAACAGCGGCGCGACCTTCATGAAGTTGGGCCGCGCCGCCGCGATCAAATCAATCCTGAGCCGCTGCATGACGAGACACCCCTCGGTTTCCAAGGTGGGCTGAGTGTAGCAAGACGTTGCCTGCATATTCCGGCGTGGTCCCGCGAGAGTCTTGCGCCGTCATTGCAGGATTCCGCCGGCTTCACGACATCCACGCCGCTGCTGACGCACCGGGCAAAACCGGCATGCTTTTGAAAAAAGGTGATCCGCCAGTTGGCGAGTCATCGGATTCTCTTTCTTCGCCCACTTGGTCTGTGCGTATGGTTTAGTGGCGCATGAAACGGCGGCGCGCCACGGCCAGAAGCAGTCGTTGCAGCGGATTGTTGTTGCCCCCCGGCCGCCACGTGCGTGCGAGCTTGTTGCGGTAGGCGTCGAAGTGCAGGCCATGAGGCGCCGCAAGCACCTCGCCCCTGCCAAGCAGGATCTTCAGCGCCTGGGTACCGGCTATCCCGGCGCAGATTTCACATGCCATGGGCGTCGATGGTCCCCGGTGGTTGACCAGGTCCACCGCAGACGGGTCGACCAGATAGCCTTGATGCAGCACGGCAGGCGCCAAGCCCACCATGAAGCGCAGCAGCTGCTCGTCGGTCGTTTTGCCTTCCAGCCGGAAATACTCTTCGAATGTCATCTGACCCGGCAGGAACGCCAGCACCGCAGCACCCATGCCCAACGGCGCCGCGGTAACCGCCGGAATGCCATGCTCGGCACACAGGGCAAACAGCTTGGCACGGATATCGAGTACGAAAAAATCCAGCCCATCGACATACAGATCCACCCCGGACAGGAACTGCTCCATGTTGTCGACGGTGACGCCGAGGGGGAACTTGTTGATGTCCAGATCCGGGTTGATATCCCGCGCCATCCGGGACACGACGTCGACCTTGGGCTGGCCAATGGTCGACTGGAACGCTCCGGCCTGCCGGTTGAGATTTTCCGTGCCGAAACGGTCGAGATCCGCGAGGTTGAACGACTGGATGCCGAGTCGGGTCAGGGTCAACAGATGGCTGCCGCCGACACCGCCGAGTCCGGCGATCGCCACGCGCTTGGAACGAAGCTTCGCCTGCTCGGTCGCGGTTATCCAGCCGATCGTCCGGCTGAATGCCGTTGCGTAGTCGAACGGCTTAGTCGTGTCCGGTGCATCAGACATCATGAGACATCTGCCCTTGGCGTGATTGTGTAAAGCATGATTGCGTAAAGCCATTGCCAAGCCGGTACGGTAATATCGGGTAATACCGACTTGCTTGGAAGCATTGCCGGGCGCTGGGGCCGCGGCGTTGGTTGGACAAGGAATGACCGAGCCGGGAGATGGTGCCGGACAGGTGGTCTCGGACCACTCCACTCCATGGCGTGGGTTTTGCGGCTCCACCATGGCGGTCGCCACTTGAAGGACAACACCCGCTACGCGGCCAGCCAACCGGTTCAACAAGCGTACGGACAATGGCACCGCTTCGCGAGAAGCGGCGCCATTAATCGTCAAACCGCATGCGTGAGGTGCGTGCTCTATGCGCGCCCATCAGTCTCTTTGCGGCGCCGCCCGACAAGCAAGCCCAGGAAGGCCAAGCCAAGACCCAACAGACCCATCTCACTCGGCTCGGGTACGGGTACTGTCGACCTGCCGATCAAACTACCGTTGCCCTCGATCGGATAGTGGCAAACACTGGTCGGGTCGGGGGAAATTGACGCACAGAAGTTAGCTGGGAAGAACTGGAACGACGAGGCAAGCGAAAAATCCGCGAATCCACCGATGCCGTCAGAAATGGTGTTGGTGTTGACATAGAAGTTCGCCGGACCTCCCGATGCATCCACCAAGCCGAATCCGCCCGAGCCAGCCGTGGGGTTGCTGATGGTCCCGTTGACTGTGGCGTAAAGCTGCCCGAGGGGATCCGCAAAGCCCGTGCGTGGAGCGGTATGGCCCGTCAAGGTGAGCCACGGCGTACCGCCGACCGAGGTGGGGTTGCCAAAGTCGAAGCTCCCAGCAGCTTGCGTGTAAAACTGGAAGCTTCCCAAGTTGAAGGCGACTTGGTTGCCGATGATGCTGTGCACCGTGTAGGTGAAGGTGAACGTGAGATCGCAACCCGTGCAAAAGCTGTTGCTGCCGTTGATCGAGCCGATCTGGCCGTAACCCGTCAGTATGTCGCCGACGGCCGCAACCGAGGTTTCGCGAAGGTTGAGCGACTGAATGGTCAGGTCGAACGGACTGCTGCTGTCCCAGTGGACGCCGTTCACGTTGATGGGCGTCGCCAGCGTCGACCCACTCCACGCACCCAGCGCCAGCGCGCATGCGAGTGCGACTCCAATGCTTTTCTTCTTCAACATGATTTTCTCCTCCACCGAGAACCAACCTGGACAGCCGCAACGGCAGTGGCGCCCGATTGACATTTGCCCTGCAGGTTTCTTAGAAGCAACAGGTGTGCCATGGATATAACATGCTGTTTTTATTGAGTTGTTTATTAAAATCTGCCGGATTCACTCAATATTTGTAAGACATTCCGGCGCTATGCCGCGCCAGCCATGGTGAAAGGCCGCGTGTGCTTCAACCAGATGCCAGATGCCTCCGCCATCGTATCGCCGGCGTCTGTCTCGCCGGCGTGGCTTTAACCTGTTGAATAAAAACATGTTTAAGTAGCAAGCTGTTCCTTGGCCGCCGACAGCCGAACCAGTTTCGCGGCTATTCCGCCAAGTGTCCGCACAACTCCGGGCATGGCTGTAACGTTTTGTTTGAGAAGAAATTTATCCGGAAGTACCGACGGCAAGCCGTGTTTGTAAAGGATTTCGACACGGGGTGGGAATCACATGTTCTTCGCCCTCGCGGCGTGAAATCGCGGGGACAACGTGAAGACGCGGCCGACGTGTTTCTGTTTCGACGCTCCATCGCCGGGTGCCTGCGGCGGCAGGCCGCAGCGGAAGGGCGAAGAACAAGGTCGCGCAGTGCCTGAAGGCCATCGCGCACAAACTGAAGATCGCGCCTGGTCCAGCTATTGGAGAGCGCCGAAACTTGCGAGCGCTCGTCGCCCACTGCGATCGCGTGGTGCGGACCGCGCATAACCAAGCCGTAAGAACACGAGCCCGTGCCCCGGTGCGCACACGTCGTGGAGGGCCGAGCCCAGACGCGAGAGAGGCTGCTGAAAGGCTGGCTCGACGGCTACGAACCCCAGACTGAGAACTCCCGCCGCCGCATACGGCTGGACCGACAGCCCGTCGAGGGTGGCCTGAAGCCACACGCGCTGCAAAGCACGGCCACCGGCGAGTACATCGGACCGTGCTGTGGACGGAATGACGAGCAGACAGAGCCCCGGGGACAGCCGAATGGGCAGCCAGGCGGAGCGCCACCCCAGCATCGATGCCGCGCCCAGCCGGTTGAGCATGGCCATCACCGCGGGACGACGCAGCGCCTGAAAGACCGGGCGCAACGGTGGCTCCACGGCCAGCGTCGCCGGGGCCAGGCCTTCCTCGCAGGCGGTGTGCCAGCCAGCGGCGAAACGGATGCTCGAAAACAGTTCCGCATGCAGCGTCGGGCTCCTGAAACGCATTGTCTCGGCCTGCCTGATGACGCTTAGTGCGGCTTTTCTCTCACGTGGTGTCTGCGGCCAATAAAGCCGCTGCCCGGGAATCAGCCGGGCTTGGGCATTCAGGCGCGCCTGCGTATCGGTGGTGATCGAGCCGCCCCAGGGGAAGCGGCGGTCGGTGTGACGCTGCTCGATCGCACCAGCCAGCGGCTCGGATTGGTCGCTCTCGGTATCAAGGCGCCAACGGATGCGGGCGGCCCACAGTTCGTCGTCGGGGCGCGGAAAAGTCTGCACGTCCGCCGCATAACCGAGCGAGCGAGCGTGGATGATCATGTTTTCCAGGCACGCGCCGGCGGCCAGGTCGCTCAGGACATATCGGGTATCGGATACGCGACCGCTACGATCCGCATCGATGCGAAGGTCCAGGTCGTCGCCGCTCCAGGCAAACCGCCATGGCTGCGAATTATCCGCCGAGGGCGCAGCGATGCCCGCGCACAGAATGGCTGCTTTGGTATGCCGGTCCACGGTCCGCGTCCGCCTCTGGATTGGAGCTGATTCCACCCGGTTGCGCTTACCTGCGTGCCCGGCAAATCGGCTCGCCCATGCCATCACTGCACTATACGCGGGGATAGGTGGCTGCAGCGAAACGCGTCCTGTCAAGAACCGAAGTCAGGGGGCGAGACCTGCAGGTGGCGGTTGTCTGCCGCCTGCCATGACCACGATGTGCGCTGTCCTGCGTACAAATGTTTGGTTGTCGGCGTGCGACTCGAAACGGAACACGGTCACGGAGATTTCTGAACGTTTCATGCGTATGGCGACGCTGCTCACATAATCACGGCGCCCAGCGTTGTAACATCGCGTGGAGCGCGCGCGTCGCGCGTTGCGTGATGAAACATCACATTGCAGCATCGACAAACCCGTTTTGGCAGACGTGGCAAAGACGGGCCAACCCCATGTGGTCAGGAGGACAGCATGCCTTGAAGCAATTTGTCCTTGATCGGCGGTTGAAGCATGAATTTAATCAAATCGGAAGTGCCTGAGACAGTTATCGACATCACGGCGCGTCTCGGCCGTTCGACGGTGCGCGACAACGAACCGCCCTGTTTCTGCGCGACCAGTCTTGAACAGGTGGAATCGGCCTGGCGGTTGGTATACGAGCGCTACTCACAAACGGGGCTGATTGACGAAAACCCGTTTGGCATGCATGCCGTTCCTTCAGCCGTAGGACAACATGCCTGCGTGATATGGGGGCCGGAAGGACCGGAAGTCGGCTATACGATGACGCTGTTCCGCGACAACCCCATGGGGCTCGCGCTGGATAGCGTATATGGGGGACATCTGGATGAACTGCGACGCAAGGGGCGCCGGCTGCTTGAGGTGGGGATGCTGGCGGATCGTCGCCAGTGCGCGTCACGTGGCATCAGGGCCTTGTTCGGCATGATGCGCTGGGCCATACACTACGGATTGCACGCCGGTTTGACCGATATCGTTATCGGTGTGCATCCGCGGCATGTCCAGTTCTACGTACGTTGTTACGGCTTCGAGCAATTTGCGCCGCCGACAAGCTACCCCATGGTGCGAAACAATCCGGTGGTCCCCTTGCGTCTTCGTCTGCTCGACGGACTGGCGAAAGACGAGTTGCCACGAGGGCTCGCTGATGCGCGCGACAACCCGCTACCCGGCAGTAAATTCTCGCATCGCTTCGCGTTTGAGCCCGTGCAACTGCGCGGTTCGCTGATAGCGGACTTTTTGAAAGCCCACCATGGTATTGATCCGTCCCGAATGGCCGGCTCCGGCCTGGCCGGCCGCAGTATCGCCTGGTCAGCCTAGGCTTTGTGACAGGCTTTACCGGGTCAAACGTCCTTCCGGCGCGTCAGCGAGCTATCGCCGAATCTTGGTGTACGGGGTGAGTTGAGGAAGGCGGCGTACCGGGCGGGAATGGGCTTGCTCGAAGAGCTCGACCAACCGCGGAGCACGCCGCGGATTCAATCATGACGTGCATCATGTTGAAGGGGACATCGAAAACGTGTTGTGGCGCGCGGTAGCCCTATCGTTTTCGCGGTCGTCGGTACTGCTTATGCCACCCGTTGGTGCTTTCGCTGGCCCCGTGCGACTAACACGAGGGCGCAGGGAGTGGGGGCTACAGGCACGTATGACGGTGGCCGCCTCGCCGTTGGGCACCGCGCATCCGCAGCAGGCCGGACTCGCGATCGACCAGGGTGACGCCCCGCCTGCCGACCACCCTTGATCGCGATATCGACACCTTGCTGGCGTGCAGCCGGCTCGCGCCCTTCGCCCGCCCAGCTGGACGCGATTTTTGGCGACAGCGCGGGTCAACCAAACCGTCCGCCCGTCAGCCCTGGCGGCGGGCTCGCCGGGACTGCGTCGCCGGTGGCAGAGCTGTCGGAAATTTTTACAAAATTGAACTATTCATTGATTGGGAACAGTCAAAGTCATAATTAAATCAACAACTTATAAGCTTGGCTCGAAATGTGCTTTGAAACTGCGGAGTTGGTAGCGATGAAATACCAATGAGTTCGAAAGGTCCCGGGCTGCCTGGCGACGGATGGCGACAAGTCTCAATGGAGGTCAAACACCGTGAAAAGAATCCTGATTCTGACGGGTATTGCTCTGGCCGCACTGACCGTGCTGCCCTTGCGGGTCGCCGCGACCCCCATCTCGACCAGTATCGATCTGAACACCGTTTTTTCCGGCAGCACGCCGGATGGCAGTGCACCCTGGCTCACCGCTGAGTTCACGTCCTCCGTGGGTTCGAACTCGGGAACGCTGGTGCTGTCCTTCCATACGACCGGGTCGGATTTTATACAGGGGATGAGTAGTAAGAAATCCGTCGTCGGCTGGGCCTTTTATCTCGATCAGGCGCTCTCTTCCTCCGGGATCACATGCACCGCGGGTACTTGCGCGGGCAACGGCGCGTCATACAACGCGAGCGGTTTCAATGCGGGTCCGGTGCCGGGTATGTTCAACCTTGCTTTCGGCTGGTCGCCCGGCAGCCGGTTCACGGCCGGCGATTCAGCGACCTATGATCTGACGTTCTTGAACCCGCTGACGGGTAATCCGTTTGTGGAGAACGACAGCAAATGGTCATCGGTGGCGCACATCCAGGGCATTGGCAATAAGGGTGACTGCAGCGGCTGGATCGTGTCGGGGGATGGAACCGTTGCCGGGGGCAGCGGGCCCTGCGGCGACCCGCCCGTGACGGTGCCGGAGCCTGGCAAGCTGGGCATGTTCGGCCTCGGTCTGCTGTTTACCGGACTGTTCCTGGGTTTGCGCCGGCGCTACAACTGAGGGCTCTCGCAGGCTTGGGTTTTCAAAAACAATCTCCTTTGCGGGATTGTTTTTGGAGCCGTCCTGGACAGCCGGATCTGTCGAAGATGGCCCCGCGGCCGTACTTGTTCTTGCTGCGCCGTCAGGCCTGCGCAGATACGTGCAGATCCGGTGCAACCCACGAAAAAGCCCACTTGAGAAAGTGGGCTTTTCGTTGCTGTACATGGTGGCCGGGGACGGAATCGAACCGCCGACACGGGGATTTTCAATCCCCTGCTCTACCAACTGAGCTACCCGGCCGGGAACCTGGCAATCAGGGACGACCGCGAGGGGTTGTCGATGTTGCGTGGAGCCGCGCATTAGACCGAATGCACGGCGTTTCGTCAAGACTCGTGGTCAGGCGGGGTGAAGCCGGCGGCCTGGGCGAAGTCGCCGCCGAACAGGAATTTCTCCATCTGCTCGCCGAGGTATTTGCGTGCCTTCGGGTCGAGCGGGTTGAGCCGGTATTCGTTGATCAGCGTGGTCTGGTGGGCCAGCCATTGCTGCCAGGCGGGCTTGGAAATTTCGGCGTAGATGCGCTGGCCGAGCGGGCCGGGCCAGGGGGCGAAGTCGAGGCCTTCGGCGTCGATTCCGAGCTTGGTGCAGTGGATGGTACGGCTCATGGTTCGAATCCTGGTGGGGTTGCCACGGTGACGAGCACAGCTTGCGGTTCTGCTCAGGCGTTGTCGTTGATCTGCAGCAAGAGGCTGCGTACAGGCGCGGGCAGACCGAGTGCACCGAGTTCGCCGGCGCTGCACCAGCGCAGTTGCGGATTATCGGCGATGCCGCGCTGCGCTGTCGCGCGGTCGAACAGCAGCGGCTCGATGTCGAGCCGGTAATGGCTGAACACGTGGGTGAACGGGGCGAGTGCCTGCGCGTCGTCGATCTGCGCATGCTGCTGCGCGATGCGCCAGGCGCCATCCGGGTCGCTCGCTTCGGGCAGGCTCCACAGGCCGGACCACACGCCTTGCGGGCCGCGCCGTTCCAGCAGCACGCGGCCGTGGCGGTCGCGCAGGATCAGCATCACGGTGGCGCGGGTGGGAATGGATTTGGGCGGCTTGCGGCTGGGCAGTTGCGCGGTGAGGCCGTCGCGATGGGCGATGCAGTCGGCGGCCAGCGGACAGTCCTCGCAGCGTGGGCGCGAGCGTGTGCATAGCGTCGCGCCGAGGTCCATGATCGCCTGGGTGTAGTCGGCGATGCGGGTGGCCGGGGTGTGCGCTTCGGCCTGTTGCCACAGTTGCTTCTCTACCGCGCTTTCGCCAGGGTGGCCGTGGATGCCGTGGTAGCGGGTCAGCACGCGCTTGACGTTGCCGTCTAGGATGGCGAAGCGCAGGCCGTGTGCCTGCGCCAGGATCGCACCGGCGGTGGAGCGGCCGATGCCGGGCAGCGCGCTCAATGCGGCGAAGTCGCGCGGCAGTTCGCCGCCGTGCCGCTCGACGCAGAGCTGCGCGGCGCGATGCAGGAAGCGCGCGCGACGGTAGTAGCCGAGCCCGGACCACAGTGCCAGCACGGTGTCCTCGTCGGCGGCGGCAAGGTCGCGCAGGGTGGGCAGGGCGTTGACGAAGCGCTCGAAGTAGCTGACCACGGTGGCGACCTGGGTCTGCTGCAGCATCACCTCGGACAGCCATACGCGGTAGGCGTCGCGAGGGTGCTGCCAGGGCAGGTCCTTGCGGCCGTGCTGGTCGAACCAGCGCAGCAGGCGGGCGGCCAGGGATGCGTTCATGGCTGCTTCTTGCCGGCGGGTTTCGCCGGTGCGGCCGCCGTGCCGGCCGGCGCGGGCACGGCGTCGCCGGCGCGGATGGTGAGGCCCTCGATGCTGATGCCGCCGGCTTCGAGCTTCGCGATTTCCGCGTGGCCGCTGCCCGGCGGCACGCTCAATTGCGGCCCTTGCGGGTCGCCCAGTTGACTCCACCAGTGGGCCAGCGCCAGCGGCGGCAGGCGCAGGTCGGCGTGGTTGGCGGGGCCGTCGAGCTTCAGCGCGAGCAGCAGCGGATTGCTCTGGTCGGCGGGGGTCAGCAGCAGCGAGATGTCGTATTGGCCGGCACTGGCCTGGTCGAGCTTGCCGGCAAGGCTGGCGGCGGCGTCGGCGGCACCGTGCCAGTGAGCATTGCCGGTGAGCGCGAGCGTCATCGCGCTGCCTTGCGACAGATGCAGGGTGATGTTGTTCAACTGCAGCGCGTTGCCTTCGATGCGCGGCGTGGCGGACAGCCGCAGTTGCAGCGGCGTGCCCGCGGCGGTGGCGGCGGACAGAGCGAGCGGGAATGGCTGGCCGGAAATCAGGCTGCCGGCTTCGAGCGAGACGTTGCCGAGCAGCACCTCGTTGCCGCGCACCACGCTGCCGTGGCTGATGCTGACGCCGGTGTCGATGCGCGGGATGTTCGGCGGCGCGTCCTCGGGTTGCGCGGGCAGGGCGGCGAGCCACTCCTGCAGCGCGTCGAGGTCGACCCGGGGCGATTCGATCTGCAGTTGCGAGATCACCGTGGGACCGCCGAGCACGGTATGCCATGGCAAGACCAGCTGGCCGTGCGCGGCCAGCAGGATCGGCGCGCCGGCGCCTTCGGCATTGAGCGTGATGCCGTCCAGGTCCAGCGCCGGCCGCGGGAACAAGGTCGGGCTGGCCGGGCTGGCCAGGTTCAGCTCGAGTCCGGCGGTGCGCGCCTGGGTCTGCAGCATGCGGGTGAAGCGCTCCGGTTGCAGCAGCAGGTAGACGGCGATCACCGCAGCGAGCACCACCGCCAGCGCGAAGCCACCAAGCATCAGCAGGATCAGCCGCAGTCGGCGCGACATGCGTTCAACCTCGCCGTCGTGTTTCAGTCATGGCCCTGCACCTCGCCGCCGAGGCTGGCCGGCAGCAGGCCGTCGACGAAGGCCTCGGCCTCGAACGGGCGCAGGTCGGTGGCGCTTTCGCCCAGGCCGACGAAACGGATCGGCAGGCCGAACTCGCGCGCCAGCGCGAACACCACGCCGCCCTTGGCGGTGCCGTCGAGCTTGGTCACGACCAGGCCGGTGACGCCCACGATCTGGCGGAACTGGCGCACCTGGCTGACCGCGTTCTGGCCGGTGGTGCCGTCGATCACCATCAGTACTTCGTGCGGCGCGTCGGCGTCGAGCTTCTTCAGCACGCGGGCGATCTTGCCCAGTTCGTCCATCAGTCCGCCCTGGGTATGCAATCGGCCGGCGGTGTCGGCGATCAGCACGTCGGTGCCGCGCGAGCGCGCCGCCTGCAGCGCGTCGAAGATCACGCTGGCAGAGTCGGCATCCTGCCCTTGCGAGATCACCGGCACCTGGTTGCGCTCCCCCCAGGTCTTCAACTGCTCGACCGCGGCGGCGCGGAAGGTGTCGCCGGCGGCCAGCATCACCGCGCGCCTTTCGTCGCGCCAGCGGCGCGCCAGCTTGCCGATGGTGGTGGTCTTGCCGGCGCCGTTGATGCCGACCACCAGCACCACGAACGGCTGCTTGCCGCGCACGTCGAGCGGCTGCTCGACCGGCTTGAGCAGGGCGACCAGCGCCTGGCGCAGCGCGGCCAGCAGTGCCGGGGCGTCGGCGAACTCGCGCTTGTGCATGCGCTTGCGCAGGTTCTCGACCAGCTCGGTGCTGGCCTCGACGCCGACGTCGGCGGTGATCAGGGTGGTTTCCAGTTCGTCGAGCAGGTCGTCGTCGAGCTTGGGGTTGCGCACGAACAGCGAGCCGAGGCTGCGCGCGAATACATTGCCGGACAACCGCTCGCGCCAGCCGCGCCTGGTCGATGCCGGTTCTTCGGCGACGGGTTCGCTGGCCGGCGCCACGAAGCGTTCGGTTTCGGGCTGGGTTTCGGCGGGGACGGGGATTTCCGCCAGTGCTTCGTGCAGGGATGCGTCGCCGCTTTCCGGCACGCTGGCGTCGACAGGTGCCTTGGCAGTGGCTGGCTCCACTTCCTTGTCGGCAGTTTTTTTCTTCCAGAACTTGAGCATTGCGGCCGTGATTCAAAGACAATGGCCGGCATGCTAACACTCCAACCTGTACGGGCCGTTGAGGGTCCGACCGCTGAGGGCCCGGCGGCATGAACGGCGGGGGCAAGGGCACGGCGGGGCGGATCCGCATCATCGGCGGCAGCCTGCGCAATTCGCGGCTCGACGTGCCGGAGCTGCCGGGTCTGCGGCCCACCCCCGAGCGGGTGCGCGAGACCCTGTTCAACTGGCTGGCGCCGGTGATCGACGGCGCGCGCTGCCTGGACCTGTGCGCGGGCACCGGCGCGCTCGGCATCGAGGCGCTGTCGCGCGGTGCGGCCGGCGTGCAGTTCGTCGAGCGCGACACGTGCGCGGCGCAGGCGCTGCGTGCGAACCTGGCGCGGCTCGAGGCGGACGCCGGCCAGGTCACGGTACTCGACGCGGGCCTGTTCCTGCAGGGCGCGGCTCAGCCCTACGACCTGGTATTCCTCGACCCGCCGTTCGCGCTGGACCTGTGGCCGGCGCTGGCGCGGCAGCTGGAGCAGGGTGGCTGGCTGGCCGCGCGAGGGTGGGTCTACGTGGAATCGCCGCGCGGCCTCGCGCCGGCGCTGCCGCCCAACTGGCAGCTGCACCGCGAAGGGCAGGCCGGCGAGGTGCGTTTTGCGCTCTATCGGCGCGCGCTTCCGTTAAGCTAGGGTCAATTCCGCTACCGCCTTCCTTCGTCTCGTGAGCAAACCATTGGGCAATCCGCGCCTGGCCGTCTATCCGGGCACCTTCGACCCGATCACCAACGGTCATACCGACCTGGTGACGCGCGCTGCGCCGCTGTTCGACCGGGTGGTGGTGGCGGTCGCCGACAGTTCCAGCAAGGGACCCGGCTTCAGCATCGGCGAGCGAATCACCCTGGCGCGGCTGGCGCTGGCCGACCTGCCGAACGTGGAGGTGCGCGGCTTCGACTGCCTGCTGGCCACCTTCGTCGAGCAGATCGGTGCCGGCGTGATCATCCGCGGCCTGCGCGCGGTGTCGGACTTCGAATACGAGTTCCAGCTGGCCAGCATGAACCGGCATCTGATTCCGCGGGCGGAGACGCTGTTCCTGACGCCGGCGGAACAATACAGTTTCATCTCCTCGTCGCTGGTGCGCGAGATCGGGCGCCTCGGCGGGGATATTTCCGGTTTCGTGCATCCGGCGGTACAACAGGCCATGCGGCAGCGCTGGCAGAAGGGCCGCACCGGCCCCAACAAGCAACCCGAAACAGAAGGTGATAACCATGCGTAAGTTCGCTCACATTGCTGTCGTCGCGCTGGCCGCCAGCCTGGCCCTGAGCGCCTGCGGCAAGCACGAAGCCGGCCAGCAGGACGGCCAGCAGGCCAGCCAGCAGGCCACCAAGCCGACCGATCCGAACGACACCAAGGCGTGGAACGCCTACCTCGGCCAGATCGTGCAGAACAACATGCAGGGCATGAAGGCCGACCGTCCGTACCCGTACCTGGTGCCGGCCGGTGATTCCGAGGAAGCCGTGGCCGGCCGTGGCCGCCAGCTGTCGAACGTGCAGGACACCGTCGCGCGCGGCGTGCTGCCGGGCAACATGCTGGTGTTCGCCGGTCCGGACTCGGCCAAGACCGCCGACCTGGTGGTCGCGGCGTTCAAGGATGCCAAGCCCGGCTCGTTCAAGGACGTGATCGTCCTGTTCATCGGCGACCAGGCCGACCAGCAGCGTGTCGACGACGTGCTGAAGCCGACCGGCGCCACGGTCCGTTTCGTCGCGATGTAAGCGCGGTCGCCGCGCCGGCAGCGCCGGCGCAGCTCCGCAGCAGCGCCCTCGGCCTTGCACGAGGGCGCTGGATGCTTGGTCGCTGCGAGGTCGCCAGCGCACCGGCACGCTCTCCCCAAGCGTCGCACCCCCAGCATGTAGTATCGACCGATGTCCCTGAAAATCCTCGACACCTGCGTCAATTGCGACGTCTGCGAACCGGCTTGCCCGAACAAGGCAATCTCGCTGGGCGAGGAGTTTTACGTGATCGACCCCGCGTTGTGCACCGAGTGCGTCGGTCATCATGACGAACCACAGTGCGTGGTGGTGTGCCCGGTCGAATGCATCATCAGCGATCCGGACCACGTCGAATCGCGCGAGCAGCTTGAACTCAAGTACCGCCACCTGATGGCGAAGGAGTCCGCGGCATGAGGTTTTCCATGAGCTGGCGAGTGCTGTCGCTGAGCCTTCTGCTGGTCGGCGGCGCCGCATTCGCCGCCGACGGCGCGCCGAAGGCGGCGCCGGCTGCAGCGGCCCACGCTGCGCAGCAGCGTCCCGGCCATGCGGCCATCGCCAGCGCGAACTTCCATGCCACCGAAGCCGGCCTCGAAGTGCTGGCCAAGGGCGGCAACGCGTTCGACGCGGCGGTCGCGGTGGCGGCCACCTTGTCGGTGGTGGAGCCGGAGAGTTCCGGCATCGGCGGCGGCTTCATGGCCGTGCTGCACCGGGCGAAGGATGGCCGCAATGTCTTCATCGACGCGCGCGAGACCGCGCCGGCGGCGGTGAATCCGAAGGATTACCTCAACCCCGACGGCAGCCCGAACCGCGATACCGCGTTGAAAGGGCCGTTGTCGGCCGGCATCCCGGGCGAACCGGCCGGCCTGGTGCTGATCGCCAAACGCTACGGCCGCCTGTCGCTGCAGCAGTCGCTGGCGCCGGCGATCCGCATCGCCCGCGACGGCTTCGAACCGGATGCGCGCCTGCGCGGCGCGATCACCAGCATGCAGAAGGACCTCGCGCGCTGGCCCGCCTCGGCGGCCAAATACTTGCCCAACGGCAAGCCGCCGGCGGAAGGTGCGACCTGGCGCGACCCGGACCAGGCGCGCACGCTGGAACTGATTGCGGCCCATGGCGACGACGGCTTCTATCGCGGCGAGACGGCGCAGAAGCTGGTCGCAGCGGTGCGTGCGGCCGGCGGCAACTGGACGCTGGCCGATCTGGCGAACTACCGGGCGAAGGAGCGCACGCCGATCACGGTCGACTACCGCGGCTACAAGATCGTCACCGCCCCGCCGCCGTCGTCCGGCGGCGTGGCGATCGCCGAGATCCTCAACATCCTGTCCGGCTACGATCTGACGAAGATGGGCCAGGCCACGCGCGTGCACTACATCGTCGAGGCGATGCGCCGCGCGTTCCGCGACCACAACGATTACCTGGGCGACCCTGACTTCGTGCAGATGCCGCTCGACATGCTGCTGTCGCCGTACTACGCCGCCGGTCTGCGCCAGGGCATCCTGCACGACAAGGCCACGCCGTCGTCGATGCTGCCGCGCGCCGAGGCGCCCGAGCCGGGCATGCACACCACGCATTTCTCGATCATCGACGCTGACGGCAACATGGCCGCGGTGACCTCGACGGTGAACTACACGATGGGTTCCAGCTTCGTCGCCGCGGGCACCGGCGTGCTGCTGAATGACGAGATGGACGATTTCGCGCTGGTGCCGAACAAGCCGAACGTCTACGGCCTGCTAGGCAGCGCGGCGAACGCGCCGAAGGGCGGCAAGCGCATGCTGTCGTCGATGTCGCCGAGCATCGTGATCGGCGCCGACCGCACTGCAGTGATCGGCTCGCCCGGCGGCTCGACCATCATCACCCAGGTGCTCGAAGGCATCCTGCATTTCATCGACGGCGAGAGCGCGCAGCAGATCGCCGCGCACAAGCGTTTCCACCACCAGTACCTGCCGGACGTGGTGAATGTGGAAGAGGGCACGTTCGACGCCGCCACCAGCGATGCGCTGACGAAGATGGGCTATACGCTGAAGCCGCGCGAGTCGTGGGGCTTCATGAACGTGGTGACCTGGGACCGCAAGGCCAACAAGCTCGACGCCGCCAGCGATCCGCGCCGGCCGTCCGGCTTGGGCAAGGTGCAGTAAGGTCAGGCCATGGAACTGTTCTCGATACTCGGCAACTCTCAGCGACTGGATGGCGGCGCCATGTTTGTTCGGCCCATCCATGGGCCTCACCCTGCGGGCCAGCCTTCGGCTGTCCAAATCCGTTCCGGACGGATTTGTGTTCGGCCCATCCATGGGCCTCACCCTGCGCTGCGCGCAGGGCCGCCTGCGGCGTCCGGATTCGTTCCAGACGAATCCGTGGCAATGGGATACTGATTTCGCCATGGAACTATTCTCGATACTCGGCAACTCGCAGCAACTGGATGGCGGCGCCATGTTCGGCAATGCTCCTAAGGCGCTGTGGTCGCGCTGGATCGAGCCGGATGCTGAGAACCGCATCCCGCTGGCCTGCCGCTGCCTGCTGGTGAAGGATCTGGACGGGCGCAACGTGCTGTTCGAGACCGGTATCGGCGCGTTCTTCGAGCCGGCGCTGCGCGAGCGCTATGGCGTGGTCGAGTCGCGGCATGTGCTGCTGGATTCGCTGGCCGAGGCCGGGCTCACCCACGAAGACATCGACGTGGTGGTGCTGTCGCACCTGCACTTCGACCACGCCGGTGGCTTGCTGGCGGCCTGGGAGGAAGGCCAGGCGCCGCGGCTGCTGTTCCCGAACGCGCGTTTCGTGGTGGGCGCGGAGCATTGGCGCCGTGCGCTGAAGCCGCATCCGCGCGATCGCGCCTCGTTCGTGCCGGAACTGCAGCCGCTGCTTGAAGCCAGCGGCCGGCTTGAGCTGGTCGATGGCGAATATTCGCAGACGCTGGGCGAGTCGGCGCGTTTCTTCTTTTCGGACGGCCATACGCCTGGCCTGATGCTGGCCGAAGTCGGCGGCGTGGTGTTTTGCGCCGACCTGATCCCGGGTCGCTTCTGGGTGCACCTGCCGATCACGATGGGCTACGACCGCTGGCCGGAGAAGTTGATCGACGAGAAGCGCGTGTTCCTGGAAGACAAGCTGGCGCGCGGCGTGGGGCTGTTCTTCACCCACGACCACGAGTACGCGCTGGCGCGGGTGACGCGCGACGAACGTGGCCGTTTCGGCACCGCCGACGAACAGCGCGAGTTGCGCGGCGTTCCGCCGCATCGCCACGCCGGAGCGGCTTGATGGATTGGCGCACGGGAACATCCATGCGTGGGCTTGTGTTGAACGTCGTCGGCGCCTTGCTGGTATTGGCCGGGATCGGCCTGGTGGCGATGACCGCCCGCAGCCTGCTGAACTACCGCGCGGTGGCCAGCCTGCATGGTGGCGAGGTGGTCGACCTGGGTGCGAACGCACAGCCCGGAGCCGGCCAGCACGGCTCCATGGTGCGCGTGGTCGGTACGCCGACCGTGGTAGAGGCGCCGCACGACCCGGATTTCAACCTGCGGGTGAATACCACGATGCTGGTGCGTCACGTGGAGATGTTCCAGTGGCGCGAGGTGCGTGTCGGCAGCGGCGTGCACTACGAACTGGACTGGGTCGACCACCTGCTCGACGCCGGCCACTTCGAGGATCCGAAGGGGCACGCCAACCCGCTCAGTTTCCCGATCAGCGGCAAGCAGTTCGATGCCGGCCTGGTGCAGATCGGCGGGTTCAAGCTGGGGCCCGTGCTGCTGCACGCGATACCGGGCACGCAGCGGATCACGCCGGATCCCGGCGCCTTGCCGGAGAACCTGGCGGCCAGTTTCAGCCGTTACCAGGATTACCTGGTGACCAGCGCGCGGCCGGGCGATCCGCGGCTGGGCGATGTGCGGGTGAGCTGGAACGAGGTGCCCCTGCAGGAGCTGACCATCGTCGGGCGCATAGACGGCGACCGGCTGGTGGCGGCCACCGACGCCGCCGACGGCAAGGGTTACGCCGTGCAGGTCGGCGACGTGCCGGTACTGGACGTCTTTCCGGACCTGCCGGTTCCGCCCGAATTTGTGTTGAGCTGGCGGATCCTGGCCGTGCTGCTGGCGTCGCTGGGTGCGTTCCTGCTGCTCTCGGCCCAGCGCGACCGGCGCGATCCGCTGCTGGCCCTTGGCCTTGGCGCGCTCGTCGTGGGCGTCGTGGCCAGCGTGCTCTGGCTCGGCGACGATACGCGGACCATGTGCGCCTGGCTGGCGCTGGCGCTGCTCGGCCTGCTGCTCACCGGATGGCGGCTGCGCCGCACGCGCTGAGCGAAAGGGCCTTCTTGCGGAGGCCGCCCGGAAGGCATCCGGCGGTTATGCGGTGGCTTGCTGCTTTCCGCTGGCCGAGGCGTAGACCTGATCGGCCCATTGCGTCGCCCCCAGATAGATCGTGGCCATGCGCTGGATGCGCTGCGGCATGGCGTGTTCGCTGGTCAGCTCGCCGGCTTCCCAGGCGAGGATCTGTTTCAGCAATGGCGCGAACGGGCCGCCGCGGCCGGTCAGCGCGTCGCTGATTTCCGGCACCAGTCGCAGATGGGTCAGCAGGAATTCCATCGGCGCGCACATCAGGGTGTCGAGCAGGGAGAACAGGCCCACGGTGAAGGCCATCTCCGGGTGGCCGTTGGGCATGCCGCTGGCCAGCTTCTCGCACATGTGGGCGCGGATCAGCGCGGCGCGCAGAAGCTCCGGCGGGCGGTCGTCCATGCCGCACATGGACATGGTGTCGATCCAGTTGCGCATGCGCGTGACGCCGAAGAAGATCGCGGCCTGCTGCACCGATTTCAGTTGCCGCGGCAGCGCGAAGTAGGCCGAGTTGACGCAGCTGAGCAGCTTGTAGCTGAGCACCGCGTCGTCGCGAATGATATTGCCCAGTTCCACCGGCCCGGGGTTGCTCTCCTGCAGCACGCGCATCAGGCGCAGCATGCTCAGGCGGTTGGCGGTAAGCACAGGCACCGCCACCGGTTGCGGGATCAGCAGGTAACGCCCCTGGATCGCCTCGAGCGGCAGTTCCAGGCAGCGTTCGTAGGTCGGGTGGTCGTTGACGTGGCCGGCAACCACCTGGATCCCGCGCAGGTGCAGATGCTCGGCGTGTTCTTTCAGCCGCTGCGGAGTCAGATAGCTGGCATCCAGCCGGACCAGCTGCACCATCTGCAGCAGCGCTTCGAGCGAGAGGCTGCTTTCCAGGTCGACGCCGGTCGCGTCGAGCATGAACTGGCAACCGCGCTGCGCCATCTGCTGCAGGCGCCTCATCAGCGGCGCGTCGGTGGCCACGTGCGGCTGCAGCACCACGCCCAGGCGCGGCTGGTGCAGCAAGACGTCGGAATCTTCCGGCAACAGCTCGGCCGGCATGTTGAGGAACGCGCGGTTGCCGCGCACCAGCCGGGTCAGCGCGCCGTCCGTGATGGTCGACAGCACGCATTGCAGCAGGGTCTGTTCGTCGCCGGGCTCGCGATGGAACACGATCTCGTAAGCGAACAGCTGGCGCTCACGGTCGAGCATCGGTACGCGCAGCACCGGCAGCGGCACCGACGTCGGCACGCCATGGAAACCTGGTGAGCCAGCGGGTAGAGCGTCGGTGGAGGCGTTGAGGTTGCTCATGATCAGTCGTCGCGGTTAACGCGAAGCCACGCCGGGAGCGGCTGCTTCGTGGTCAGTGGGAAGATCGTTTGCGCGGACAGGTGGCGGTGCCGTCTCTCATCTCGATGTCATACCGCGGCCAGTACCTGCGAGCGCAAGCTGGCGCGCAACTCGCCGGAGCGGCCGTACAGTTCGCTTTCGCCGGCATGGCCCGTCAGGACGGCCAACGCCCGGCGCGTCTGGCCCAGCCGCTGGCTGACCACGCTGCCATTGCGCTGGTTGAGCAGGTGGCAGTACTGCAGCTTCTGCACGACCTTGCTCCAGGCCGGCGTCGACGCGGCCGCTACGGCCGGCCGTTCGCACGCCAGCTGCTGGCGCTCGGCATCGAGCTGCTCCAGTTGCAGCATGATGGCCTGCTTGCGTGTGCCGGCTTGATCCAGTGCGTCGAAGTCGCGCGAGTCCAGCGCCGTGCGCTCGGCCTCAAGCACCTGGGCGAGCCGGTCGACCGCCTGCTGCATGTCGCCCAACACCGCGCCGAGCACATCGTCCAGCTCGTGCTGCAGTTGCCGGTTCATGCCTTGCCCGTGCCGCCGAGTTGCTGCTCCAGTGCGAGCATGCGGTCGGCGATGCGTCCGGCATCGATCTTGTAGCTGCCGTCGGCCAGTGCCTGGCGCAGCCGCTCCACCCGCTGTGAATCGATCACGGACGTGTCGCCGGTGCGGGCGGCTTCCTGCAGCGCAAGGGCCGAGTCGGTCAGCTTGACCTGGTCATCGGCCTTGGGCGCGGTGGCGGCGGCATCCGACGGATTGGCGGCCGTCGTGGACGGGCCGCTGCCCGAGCTGCCGGTGGCCTGCGTGAATTTCGGCAAGCCGTTGTTGGGAATGGTTGTATTCATGGGTCCGTTCTCGCTGGGGGTGTGGCCCTGTAACTGTCAGATCGGCCGGTTTCGCGGAAACTTTAGGGGCGAATGGCGAAAGTGGCGATGCCGGCGTCGATCCGCCGGGCTCTCATGGCAGCGCCACCACCACACCGGGTGCGCTGACCATCGCGTCGACCACCTTGCCCGAGCTTTCATTGCGCACACGCAGCCGGGCGCCGTTGTCGCCGCTGCCCATCGCCACGCCGGCCGCGCGCACCTCGATGCCGTCCAGCCTGGCCACCATTTCCACGTGGTCGCCGGCGCGCACCATGCGTCGGCCGCCGAGGGCGCCGGGCGAGAGCACGCTGCCGCTGGCCAGCGAGCGGGCCAGCGTGCGGCCGGCCACCTGGCCGAGGTCCTCGATATAGCCGTAGCCGAGCCGGGTGACGTCCTTCTCTTCGGCGCGCACGTCGGCGGCACTCAAGCCGTCGCCGCGCTGCAGCGGCCGGCTGGCCACCAGCACGCTGCGGAACAGCTGCAGCTTCAGCGGCACCCGCACGGTCCAGCCGCCGTCCTGCGGACACTGAACCCGGACCGTCATGCGCGAGGAGGCTGCCGCATATTGGGGAATCACGGCGCGCAGCGGCTCGCGGCAGGCGGCCAGGTGCAGTCGCAGGTCGAGTGGCGCGGAGCTGACCACGACGCGGCTGCCCGGCAGCGCGTAGTGCTCGCGCACGGCCTGTTCGGCCACGGCGCGCACGCTGTCGGGCGATTGCGTCGCGCCCGATGCGGCGTCGGCGCGGGCGTCCCCGGACCACGCTGTGCCGAGCCACAGCATGGCGGCCAGCAAGCCGGTGGCGATGCCCCGGTGTTCCTTCATGCGTCCGCCAACAGGGCGCCGAGTTGCCCCAGCAGGGCCTCGCGCCCGGACTCCATCTGTTGCGACAACGCGGTGGCCTGTTCGAGCTGGCCATCGCACAGCAGCGTGACGAAGCGGCTGCCCTGTTCGCACAATCGGGCGCCGCTGTCGTTCAGGCCTGCGCTGGCGGGATGCTCCTGGTACAGGGCGCCCAGCCGGTCGATGCTGCGATTGATTGTATGGGTATCGAACCAGCGCCGGTCCAGCGCGCCCGGTTCCAGCAACGCCAGTTCCATCGCCTGGCGCAGGTTCAGCGCGGCCTCGCGCAGGGTCAGGCTGAGGCTGGCCGGGTCGCTGCCGCTTTCGCCTTCCAGCCAGTCCAGCCCCAGCCGGTGCGCCAGCAAGGCGGCGCGATGCAGCGAGTCGGACTGGCGGCGTGCCTCGTTGCCGCGGCGCTGCAGGGCGCCGAGCGCGGCCTGGGCCGCGGTGGCGCGTGCATGTTGCACGTCATGGTTCTGCTGCAGCTTCTGGATGCGCCCGCTGGCGGTACGCAGGACTTCGCTGCCGTCGCGCAGCGCGGTGCCGGACTGGCCGACCCCCGTCTGCGCGCGTTCGAGCTGTTGCAGGCCGTGCTGCACGTCGCCATCCAGCTGCAGCGAAAAGTCGCCGATCGAACCGGTGACCGTTTCGATTTCGGTGGTGGTGAGCGTGGTCTTTTCCGCCAGTTGCTTGACCTCATCGGCAACCACGGCAAAGCCGCGGCCCGCTTCGCCGGCGCGCGCGGCCTCGATCGCCGCGTTCAGCGCCACCAGGTTGGTCTGGTGCGCGATCTCCTGCACCGCGCCGGTCAGCTTGCGGATCTGCGCGACCTGCTCGGCCAGCTTGCTCTGGTTGCGGTTCATCGCCGACAGGGCGCTGCGCAGCAGCCGCAACTGGCCGTCGAGCTCGCTGACGCTGTGTTCGCCGGCCTGTCCGGCCTGGCTGGCCCGGTCCAGGTCGGCACCGATCTGCTGCAGTGCCGTCGAGATACCGGCGCTGCCATCCGTCAAACGATCGACACTGCTGCGGCCTTCGCCGGCAGCCTTCTCCAATGCCGCCTGCTCGCGCGACAGCTGTTGTACCGCGCCAAGCACCAGGCTTTGCTGTTCCACGGTCTGCAAGGCCACGGAGGCCGGCGGGCGGCTGGCGACGCGGGCAAGCAGCGGCGCCAGCGCCCGCGCTGCACGCGGGTACCGGCGTCGCAGCACGGCGACCCGGGCGTCATCGCCTGCGGCAGCAGCCTCCACCAGGGCAGTGAGGTGCTGGTTCCAGATCAAGCTCATGGGGCGGACATCACCTTGGGTATGGCGCGGGAGTGCAACCGCTGCATCGACAAAAACCTTCGAAACTTGAGGAAGCAAGTCGCATGCCATGGAGACTGTGCGGCAGTTGCCGCTCAAGCGCGTCGCGTTCCGGCCGATAGCCATCGCGTACAGCCGCCACGGCGGCAACGCACTCGAGGACACCGCATGGGCGGCACGTTGCTGGAAAAAGTGGAACAGCACACCCGGCTGGCCGGGCACAACCGCGTGGCCATGCTGCTGTTCCGGTTGGGCGACGAGCAGCTGTTCGGCATCAACGTGTTCAAGGTGCGCGAGGTTCTGCGCCGTCCGCCGCTGGAGCGCATGCCGGGCGTGCATGCCTTGCTGGCCGGCAGCTGCGACTATCGCGGGCAGACCATCCCGGTGATCGACCTGGCCGCCGCGCTGGGCTATGCGCCGCTGCGCGACGTGGAGTCGGCGCACCTGATGGTGACCGAGTTCAGCCGTTCGGTGCAGGGCTTCCTGGTGGCGGACCTGCAGCGCATGGTGCAGTGCGCGGGCGAAACGCTGGTGGCGCCGCCCAGCAACCTGGGCTTCGGCGCGCGGGTCAACGCGGTGACCCGGATCGATGGTGCGCTGATGGCGGTGGTCGACGTGGAGCACGTGCTGGCCAGCATCGACGCGGCACCGGCCGAGCTGTCCGTGCAGATGCAGCGCGTCGCCGGTGCCCGTTCGCTGGCTCCGCGGCGGGTGATGGTGGTGGACGATTCGCTGATCGCCCGCCGCCGGCTGGTCAGCCTGTTCAAGCAGATGAATATCGAATGCGTGATGGCGACGGATGGCCGCGAGGCACTCGACCGCCTCTTGGAACTCGCGGCGGGCGATCCCGCCGACGGGGTCAGGCTGGTGGTGTCGGACATCGAGATGCCGCGACTGGACGGCTATGCGCTGACCCGTGCGATCCGCGAGGCGTCGGGCCTGCGCCAGCTCAAGGTGGTACTGCACAGTTCGCTCAGCGGCATCTTCAACGAGGCGATGGTGAAGGAGGTCAAGGCCGACTGCTTCGTCGCCAAGTTCCAGCCGGACCTGCTGGCGCAGGCGGTGCTGGAACTGTTGCCCGAGCCGGTGTCGGCGGACTGACATTCCGGCGGCTCGCCCCGCCCGGCGTCAACAATCCGTCTTTCGGCGCCGCCGCTGCGGTGTCGGCGCCGGTGGCTGCCACGCCAGCCCAGCACCAGCAACGCTTTTTCCATGGTGGCATGCAATTTGCCTCCAGCTCCGTGCGGCAACTGCACGCGGAGCGAAGCGATGAGTCTGACCCCTGACAACCTGTTCGGCATACACACCCAGGCGCTGGACCTGTGGCAGCGCCGTACCGAAGTGCTCGCCAACAACCTGGCCAACGCCGACACGCCGGGCTATCTCGCCCGCGATGTCGACTTCCGCAAGGTGCTGGCCGCCGCGGGCGGCGGTTCGGACAAGCTGCCGTTGCAGACGACCGCGCCCGGCCAGATCGGCGCAGCCGACCAGGCGACAGACGGGCTGGCGTACCGCGTGCCGACCCAGCCGAGCATGGACGGCAATACCGTCGATGCGCAGGCCGAACAGGCCGCCTTTGCCGCCAATGGCGTGCACTACCAGGCCAGCCTGTCCTTCATCACTGCACAGATCCGCATGCTGCGCACCGCCATCAACGGAGGCCAGGGCTGATGTCGCTCTTCTCGATTTTCAACGTCGCCGGTTCCGGCATGGCGGCACAGTCGCTGCGCCTGAACACGGTGGCCAGCAACCTCGCCAATGCCGACAGCGTGGCGACCACGCCGGAAGCGGCCTACCGCGCGCGCGAACCCTTGTTCGCTGCCGTGAAGAGCCGGCTGGACGGCGGCGATGCGCCGGGTGAAGGCGTGCAGGTGCTCGGCGTCACCGAGAGCCAGGCGGCGATCCCGAGCCGCTACGAACCCGGCAACCCGCTGGCCGATGCCGACGGCTACGTCTACAGCAGCAACGTCAATCCGGTGGACGAGCTGGTCAACATGATTTCCGCTTCGCGTTCGTACCAGAACAACGTCGAGGTGATGAATTCGACGCGCCAGCTGATGCAGAAGACGCTGGATCTGGGCAAGTGAAGCGCGCACAGATGAGGCGCACGCGAATGAAATCCCTGCAGACGAGGAGCGCGGCATGAGCGACATGGGAATCGGAGGCGTCGGTTCGAGCGCTGCCAAGGCAGCCAGCGCGGGCAAGGACAAGACCCTGAGCCAGGCCGATTTCCTGAGCCTGCTGACGCAGCAGATGCGCAACCAGGATCCGACCAAGCCGATGGATTCGTCGCAGATGCTCAGCCAGCTCGCGCAGATCAGCCAGGTCTCGGCCACGCAGTCGCTGCAGGCCTCGTTCGACAGCCTGAGCCAGTCGCTGCAGGGCAACCAGTTGCTGCAGGCCAGCGGCATGGTCGGGCGCAATGTCACCGTGCCCTCGGCGGCCGGCCAGTTGCAGGACAGCGGCCTGGACGGTGCGGTCAACGTGCCCGACGGCGGCAACGCGGTGCTGGTGCAGGTCACCGACGCCGACGGCAACGTGCTGCGCACGCTGAACCTGGGCACGCCCGCGTCGGGACTGGTGGCATTCCACTGGGACGGCAAGGGCGACGACGGCACGGCACTGCCGACGGGAACCTACGGTTTGAAGGCGCAGGCCGGCAACACCGCCGTGGCCACTTATGTCAGCGGCAAGGTCAATGGCGTGGGCATGACCGGCAGCGACGGCACCTATCTGGATGTGGGCGGTTTTGGTGGGGTCCTGCTGAGTCAGGTCGCGCAGATCAACTGATGGCCCCGCGGGGCTTCAACACAGAGGAATTATCCCGATGCCTTTCAACATTGCCTTGAGCGGTCTCAACGCGGCCTCGAAGGATCTCGAGGTTACCGCCAACAACATCGCCAACACGGCCACCACGGGCTTCAAGGGCTCGCGCGCCCAGTTCGCCGAATTGTTCAACGCGGCCGGCCCCAACCTCAGTTCCAGCCAGACCGGCAGCGGCGTGCGGCTGACCAACGTGGCCCAGCAATTTACCGCCGGCAGCGTCGAGACGACCAACAACAGCCTGGACTTCGCCATCAGCGGCGAGGGCTTCTTCACCCTGCGCGACGGCAAGGGTTATTCCTATACGCGCGCCGGCGCGTTCCTGAAAGACCAGGACGGCTACGTGACGAATGCCAACGGCCAGCGCCTGCAGGTATTCCCGCCTGCCGCGAACGGCAGCTTCGACAACAGCACGATGACCGACCTGCAGTTGCTCACTTCGCAGAACGCGGCCAAGGCCACCAGCTCGGTGCAGATGTCGTTGAACCTGCCTTCCGACGCGGTCGCCCCGGCCACGGCATTCGATCCGGTCAACGATCCGACCAGCTTCAACCAGTCCACGCCGTTCACCGCCTACGACTCCCTCGGCGCCACGCACACCGGCGTCGTGTATTTCGTCAAGGATGCCGCCGCCAACGTGTGGAACGCGAACCTGTATGTCGACGGCACGTCGACCGGTGCGTCGCAGCAGCTCACCTTCAACAGCAGCGGTGCGCTGGTCGCGCCGGCCAACGGCAAGCTGAGCTTCCCGGCGGTCTCGGTCAGCCCCGGCGCCGACCCGATGCAGCTTACCCTCGACATGAGCAAGGCCACCCAGTTCGGCAATGCCTATGCGGCCAGCGCGATCAATCCGGACGGCTATCCGACCGGCATCCTTTCCAGCATCGACGTATCCAGGGAAGGCGTGGTGCAGGCCAAATACTCCAATGGCCAGAGCACGGCGCTCGGACAGCTGGCCATGGCCCAGTTCTCCAACGAACAGGGCCTGCGCCAGCTGGACAACACCAACTGGGCCGCTTCCTTCGATTCCGGCACGCCGATCATGGGCGCCGCCGGCAACGGCACGTTCGGCGGCGTGCAGGCCGGTGCACTGGAGGCGTCCAACACGGCCGACCTCACCGCGCAGCTGGTCAACATGATCAAGGCGCAGCGCAACTACCAGGCCAACGCGCAGGTGATCTCCACCGACAACCAGCTGACCCAGACCATCATCAACATCCGCAACTGACGTAACGCATTCTCCCGCCGTGTCGGGAGGGTGCATCGAGGTTTCCCATGGATCGTTCGCTCTATGTAGCCATGACCGGCGCCACGCAGATGATGCGCGAGCAGTCGGAGGTGGCGCACAACCTGGCCAACGCCGACACGGTCGGCTTCAAGGCGCAGCTGTCGGCGTTCCAGCCGCTGGCGGTGCAGGGCCCCGGCATGCCCACGCGGATCAACGGCGTGGCGCAGGGCCTGGGCGTCGACATGCGCGAGGGTGGCCAGATCGAGACCGGCCGCGAGCTGGACGTGGCCGTGCAGGGGGCGGGCTGGATCGCGGTGCAGGGCGCCGACGGCAACGAAGGCTATACCCGCGCCGGCGAGTTGCGGCTGACTCCGGATGGCCTGCTCACCGACGCCCGCGGCAACCTGGTGCTGGGCGACGGCGGCCCGATCAGCGTGCCGCAGAGCGCGCAGATGAACATCGGCGCCGACGGCACCGTTTCGGTGGTGCCGATGGGGCAGGGCCCGGAGACGATCGCCGCGGTCGGCCGCATCAAGCTGGTCAACCCGGCATCCGACCAGCTCGCGCTGGGCAGCGACGGGCTGATGCACCTGAAGGACGGTGTCACGGCAGACGCCGACCCGGCGGTGACGCTGAAGTCCGGCGTGCTCGAATCCAGCAACGTCAATCCATCGCAGACGCTGGTGCAGATGATCCAGCTGTCGCGCCAGTACGAATTGCAGATCCGGGCCATCCACAGCGCCGACGAAAACGCGCAGTCGGCTTCGCGCCTGCTGCAGATGACCTGATCACACGAATTTCATAAAGACATCCAGACGTCCAGACGGAGTCCATCGACATGTTCTCATCCCTGTGGGTAGCCAAGACCGGCCTCGATGCGCAGCAGACGCGCATGGACGTGATCTCGAACAACCTCGCCAACGCCAATACCACCGGCTACAAGAGCGCGCGTGCCTCGTTCCAGGACCTGGTCTACCAGAACCTGCGCCAGCCGGGCGGCCAGACCACCGAGCAGACCCAGGCGCCGTCCGGCCTGATGCTGGGCACCGGCGTGCGCGTGGCCGGCAGCGAAAAGCTGTTCACCCAGGGCAACATCGAGCAGACCGGCAACTCGCTGGACGTGGCCGTGCAGGGCCGCGGCTTCCTGCAGGTGACGATGCCCGACGGCACCATCGCCTATACCCGCGACGGCTCGTTGCACATGGACCAGAACGGCCAGATCGTCACCGCCAACGGCTACGCGGTGGACCCCGCGGTGAGCATTCCGGCGAATGCGCAAAGCGTCACCATCGGCAGCGACGGCACCATCAGCGTGAGCCTGCCGGGCCAGGCCGCGACGCAGCAGATCGGCACCGTGCAGCTGGCTGACTTCATCAACCCCGCCGGCCTGCAGCCGAACGGCGACAATCTTTATCTGGAAACCGCCTCCAGCGGTTCGCCGCAGATCGGCCAGCCGGGATTGAACGGCCTGGGCACGCTGGCGCAGGGTGCGCTGGAAAGCTCCAACGTCAATGTGGTGGAGCAGATGGTCGACATGATCGAGACCCAGCGCACCTACGAGATGAACTCCAAGGCGGTGTCCGCCGCCGACTCGATGCTGCAGTTCCTCACCAACAAGACCTGAGGCATGCCGTGATGATGCTGGACCGTTGCCGTTTTCCGTTCGTGTTGTGCGCGCTTGCCCTGCTGGCCGGCTGCGCCAGCGGCCCGCGCGCGCACGACGATGCCGAATGGGCGCCGACGCCGCCGCCCGCGCAGCAGATCGCGCCGGCGCAGGCTGACGGCTCGATCTACCACGACCAGCAGAACATGGAACTGTTCGCCGATCCGCGCGCGCATCGCGTCGGCGACATCCTCACCGTGGCGCTGGTGGAAAGCACCCAGGCCAGCAAGAAGGCCACCACCAGCACCAGCAAGACCGACAAGGCCAACATCGCCTCGCCGACGATTCTCGGCCAGGGGCTCTCGATCGGCGGCAAGGTGGCGAACATCGGACTGGACGGCGAGCGCAGCTTCGACGGCGCCGGCTCCAGCACGCAGAGCAACCAGCTCACCGGACAGATCACCGTCACCGTGGCGCAGCGCCTCACCAACGGCAACCTGCTGGTACGCGGCGAGAAGTGGCTGACCATCAATCAGGGCCAGGAGCTGGTGCGCATCTCCGGCATCGTGCGCCCGCAGGACATCGGCCAGGACAACGTGGTGCCGTCCACCCGCGTCGCCGACGCGCGGATCAGCTACACCGGCCGCGGCACCCTGGCCGACGCGAACACGCGCGGCTGGCTGTCGCGCTTCTTCAATTCCAAGTGGATGCCGTTCTGATGAAAGCCACGCCACGCGCTTTTGCTCCCTCCCCTGCGTGCAGGGGAGGGTTGGGGTGGGGTGCTCTTGACCTTAAAAGTAAAAGCTTCACCCCCTCCCAACCTCCCCCTGCGCGCAGGGGGAGGAGCCTGTGCGCGGCGGTTCTCGCGCTTCTGCTGGTGCTCGTCGCCCCTGCCCACGCCGACAAGATCCGCGACCTCGTGCAGGTGGCCGGCGTGCGCAGCAACCAGCTGATCGGCTACGGCCTGGTGGTGGGCCTGGATGGCAGCGGCGACCAGACCACGCAGGCGCCGTTCACCACCCAGAGCCTGGAGAACATGCTGCAGCAGTTCGGCATCACGGTGCCGGCGAACGCGCGGCCGCAGCTGAAGAACGCCGCGGCAGTGATGGTGACGGCGGACCTGCCGCCGTTTGCCAAGCCGGGCCAGACCATCGACGTCACCGTCGCCTCGATCGGCAACGCCAAGAGCATTCGCGGCGGCCAGCTGCTGATGGCGCCGTTGCGCGGCGCCGACGGCAATGTCTACGCGGTGGCGCAGGGCAGCGTGGTGGTCGGCGGCATCAGTGCCCAGGGCAAGAGCGGTTCCAGCGTGCAGGTGAACATTTCCGCCAGCGGGCGCATTCCCAACGGCGCCTCGGTGGAGCGCGTGGTGGCCTCGTCGTTTGCCGGCGGCGGCGACCTGATGCTGAACCTCAACACCGCCGACTTCACCACCGCCACGCGCATCGCCACGGCGATCAACCAGGCCTACGGCGCGGGCACCGCGCAGCCGCTCGACGGCGGCTCGGTGTCCGTGCGCGGGCCGCAGGACCCGGCGCAGAAGGTGGCGTGGCTGGGCGCGATCCAGAATCTCGACGTGCAGCCGGGCGATGCCCCGGCGCGGATCGTGGTGAACTCGCGTACAGGCACGGTGGTGATCGGTTCCGACGTGCGCGTCAGCGCCGCCGCGGTGGCGCACGGCGCGATCCAGGTCACCATCGGCGAGCAGGCGCAGGTCAGCCAGCCGGCGCCGTTCAGCCAGGGACAGACCGCGATCGTGCCGAGCAGCAGCGTGCAGGTCAGCGAAGAGGGCGCGCACATGTTCAAGTTCGGCCCGGGCGTGAGCCTGGACACCATCGTGCGCGCGGTGAACCAGGTCGGCGCCACGCCGAGCGACCTGATCTCGATCCTGCAGGCGTTGAAGCAGGCTGGCGCGCTGCATGCGGACCTCGTGGTGATCTGACCGGAGTGACGGGACCATGACGCCGATCAACAGCACATCGCCCGCGCTCGATACCTGGACCGAACTGTCCGGGTTCCAGCAGTTGCGTGCGCAGGCGCGCAGCGACGGCGGCAAGAGCGCGCTGCCGGCGGTGGCCAAGCAGTTCGAGGCGATCTTCACCCAGATGATGCTGAAGTCGATGCGCGACGCCAATGCCAGCATGGGCAGCGACATCGCCGGCAGCGAGCAGGTCAACTCTTATCGCGACATGTTCGACCAGCAGCTGTCGCTGAGCCTGGCGAACGGCCACAACGGCCTTGGCATCGCGAAGATGCTGGTGCGCCAGCTTGGCGGCAAACCGGACGCTGCGGCTGCAACCGCGGCCGATGCCAGCCACGGCCTGCCGCTGCCCGGCGCCGGCGTGCCCAACGCGAATGTACGTGCGTTACTCCAGCTGGGCGCCAGCGATGCTGCGGTCGACGGCGCCGGCGACGCAGCCGGCAACGCCGGCATCATGGCCATGCCATCGACGGCCGATGCTGGCTCGGCGTGGCGCCAGGCGCTGGACCGCATGGCGCAAGGCGCGCTGGACGTGGCCGGCACGGCGGCGAAGCTGTTGCCGGGCGGCGACCCGGTGGGCTTCGTCCGCGCCCTCGCGCCGCATGCCCAGCTGGCCGCGGAAAAACTTGGCGTATCGGTGCGCGCGCTGCTGGCGCAGGCGGCGCTGGAAACGGGCTGGGGCAAGCACCTGCCCAGCCATGGCGACGGCAGCAGCAGCAACAACCTGTTCGGCATCAAGGCCGGCAGCAGCTGGGATGGCGACAAGGTCAGCGTGCCCACGCTGGAATACGAGAACGGCGTGGCGGTGCGCCGGCGCGATCAGTTCCGCGCCTACGACTCGCCGTCCGAGTCGTTCGCCGACTACGCCAGCCTGCTGGCCGACAGCCCGCGCTACGCGCAGGCGCTGGGCCAGGGCGAGAACATCGCCGGCTTCGCGCGGGCACTGGTAAACGGCGGTTACGCGACCGACCCATCGTACGTCGCCAAGATCACCGCGATCGCCAACAGCCCGCAGATGCGCGAGGCGCTGGCGACACTCCGACTGTCGGGCGAACTCAAGTGAACACCCGCCCGGCCGTTACCGTTGTCACGCACCGCGCCGTTCCGGCGCTGCTGCAGGCGTTGAGGATGTTCCATGGCTGACATGCTTTCGACCGGCGTGTCCGGGCTGCTTGCCGCGCAGATCGGACTTAGTACGGTAAGCCACAACGTGGCCAACGCGAACACCGACGGCTACAGCCGCCAGGTGGTGTCGTTCGGCGCCCGGCTGCCCGAAGGACAGGCCAATTACTACGTCGGCACCGGCGTCAATACCGTGGCGGTGCAGCGTGCGTACAGCCAGTTCCTGAACAGTTCGCTGTGGTCGGCCAGCTCCGGACAGGGGCGCGCCAGCGCCATGGCCAGCCTCACCGGCCAGCTCAACAACCAGCTTTCCGGCAGCAGCAATCTGCAGACTTCGCTGGACAGTTTCTTCGGCGCCGTGCAGGACATGGCCAACGCGCCGTCGGACGCCGCTTCGCGCCAGGTGCTGCTGGCCCGGGCCGGCGGACTCGCCAGCACGTTCCGTGCGCTGTCCGGCCAGTTCAACCAGCTTTCCGGCCAGGTGCAGCAGCAGATCGGCGACACCGTCGATTCGATCAACAGCGACAGCCAGTCGATCGCCAAATTGAACGGCCTGATCCGATCCTCGCAGGCCACCGACGGCACGCCGCCAGCCGACCTGCTCGACCAGCGCGATGCGCTGGTGAAGAAGCTGGCCGGCCAGGTCGGCATCAGCGTGGTGCCGCAGAACGACAACACCATCAGCGTGTTCGTGGGCAACGGCCAGGCGCTAGTCACCGGCACCGAGGCGCATGCGCTGGGTACCGCGCCCAACATGTACGACGCCACCCGCCGGGAAGTGGTCGGCGCGGCCTCGGGCAACGTGCTCAGCGGCCGCATCGGCGGCGGCACCCTGGGTGCGCTGCTGGATTTCCGCAGCAACGTGCTGGATCCCGCGCAGAACCAGCTGGGCCGCACGGCACAGGCGCTGGCCAGCGCATTCAATGCGCAACATGCGCAGGGCGCGGACCTGCAGGGCGAGATCGGCGGCACGTTCTTCGACGTCGCCGGCCCGACCGTGCAGGCGGCCGGCACCAACAGCGGCAGCGGCACGCTGGATGCCGGCATCGGCGACATCGGCGCGCTGACCGGCAAGGACTATGTGCTGAGCTACGACGGCAGCAACTGGAGCATGCGCGACACCAACGGCAGCAGCGTCGCGCTCAGCGGCAGCGGCACCGTCGCCGATCCGTTCACCGCCGCCGGGCTGAGCCTGGTGGTGGGCGGCAGCGCCAGTGCCGGCGACAGTTTCCGCGTGCAGCCCAGCCGCAACGCCGCCGCGAGTTTTTCGGTAGTGATCGACGACCCCGACAAGATCGCCGCCGCCGCGCCGCTGAAGGCCACCGCCGCGGCCGGCAACACCGGCACGGCGGCGCCCAGCGTCGGCATCAGCGACGGCAGCGACGCCAACCTGTTCAACAGTAGTTCCGTCGTGTTCACCTCGCCGACCAGCTACAGCGTCGATGGTGGCCCGGCGCAGGTCTTCACCCCCGGCCAGCCGATTGTCCATAACGGCTGGAGCATGCAGCTCAGCGGCGCACCGCAGGCAGGCGACAGCTTCGGCGTGCAGGCCAACAGCAATGCGCAGGGCGACAACAGCAACGCGCTGATGCTGGGCAAGGTCGCCAACCTGGGCGTGCTCGATGGCGGCGTCACCAGCGCGGGCCGCGCCTATAGCCAGCTGGTCAGCCAGGTCGGCAGCGCCGGCGCGCTGGCCGGCGACGACCTGACCACGCAGACCGCGGTGTACAACCAGGCGATGAGTTCGCAGCAGAGCGTGTCGGGCGTGAACCTGGACGAGGAGGCCGCCAACCTGTTGCGCTACCAGCAGGCGTATCAGGCTTCCGCGCAGGTCATCAGCACCGCCAACAACATCTTCGGCGCGCTGCTCAGCGCCGTGCAGGGGTAAGCCATGCGAGTCTCCACCAGCTGGATGCAGCAGCAGTCCGTCGGCAGCATGATGGACCGGCAGAGCGACCTGTCCGACCTCAACATCCAGTTGAGCACCGGCAAGCGCATCAACCAGCCGTCCGACGATCCGGTGGGCGCGGCGCGCGCACTGGATTTGTCGCATCTGACCGCCGACGTCACGCAATACCAGCGCAACATCACCACGGCCAACGCGCGGCTGGGACTGGAGGACCAGACCCTGTCCAACATCAGCGGTGTGCTGGGTCGCGTGCGCACGCTGCTGCTGCAGGCCGCCAACGGCTCGCAGACCGACGAGACCCGCGGCGACATCGCCGCCGAGATGGTGCAGTTGCGCCAGCAGTTGCTCGGCCAGGCCAACAGCAAGGACGGCCAGGGCGACTACATCTTCGCGGGCAACCGTACCGGTACCGCGCCGTTCGCTTCGCAGAACGGCGTGAGCTACCTGGGCGACGACGGCCAGCGCATGGTGGCCGCCGGCCCCGGCCTGCAGGTGGCCACCGGCGATCCGGGCAGTGCGGTGTTCGCGGACATTCCCACCGGCAACGGCAAGTTCGCGATCAGCGCCGGCGCGGTGAATACGGGCAGCGCGGTGGCCGGTGCCAGCAGCGTCAGCGATCCCAACGCGAATCCTTCGGCGTGGGACGGCGGCGACTACAGCATCGTGTTCACCGCCGCCGATGCGTATGAAGTGCGCGACGGCACCGGCACGGTGCTGGACAGCGGCAGCTACGACGCAAGCAGCGGCGGCAGCATCACCTTCCGTGGCGCGCAGGTGGCATTCAGCGGCGTGCCCGACGCCGGCGACACATTCTCGCTGGGAGCGTCCGCCAAACAGGACGTGTTCACCACGCTGGACAACATCATCAACACGCTGCGCCAGCCCAACGGCGGCGGTGCCGACATGCAGAACGGCATCAACACGCAGTTCGCGAATCTCGACCAGGCGATCGACACGATCACGCGCACGCGCGGCATGGTCGGCGCGCGCATGAACGCGCTCGATCAGCAGAGCGGACTCAACGATGACCTGACCCTGCAGTACAAGAGCGCGCTGTCGGACGTGCAGGATCTGAACTACTACGACGCGATCAGCCAGCTCGGTGCGCAGACCACGGCGCTGCAGGCGGCACAGCAGACATTCACCAAGATCCAGGGTTCAAAATTGTTCGATTATTTGCGTTGACAAGGCTCAAGTTTCGGTGTTGTGGGTCGAAACAGTTCACAAGGCGGATGCATTCAATGGTGAATCCCCGCCGGATTGTCTGAGCCGACCTCAAGTCGGCACACCACCCCGATTCGGAGAATTCCCATGGTCATGAGCGTCATCACCAACATCAGCTCGCTGAATGCCCAGAAAAACCTGGCGACGTCACAGAGCAAGCTGGCCACCGCGATCTCGCGCCTCTCCTCTGGCATGCGCATCAACAGCGCCAAGGACGATGCTGCCGGTCTCGCCATTTCCACTCGCTTCACCACCCAGATCAACGGCCTCAACCAGGCCGTCAGCAACGCCAATGACGGCATCTCTCTGGCGCAGACCACCGAGTCGGCGCTGAACGAGGTGACCAACAACATGCAGCGCATCCGCACGCTGGCGGTGCAGTCGGCCAACGCCACCAACTCCGACAGCGACCGCGCCGCGCTCGATGCCGAAGTGCAGCAGCGTCTGTCGGAAATCACCCGTATCTCCCAGCAGACCACGTTCAACGGCCGCCACGTGCTCGACGGCACCTTCGGCAGCGCCGCGTTCCAGATCGGTGCGAACGTCGGCGAGACGATCTCGGTGAACCTGAGCCAGGGCGCCGGCGCCAAGCAGGTCGGTCAGATGGCCACCTCGGCGACCGGCGACATCAGCAGCCTGTTCACTTCCGGCGGCAGCGCCGCAACCGCGTCGGTGGCCACGGCCACGGGCGTTGCGGGCTTTGACTACAGCGGCGCTGGATCCAAGAGCTTCAGCGTCGATGGCACCGCGGTTGTCCTGAATACGGCCGAGACCGACCAGGCGACCCTGGTGGCTGACGTGCAGAGCCAGTTGGATGCGGGCACCGGCGGTGCCGGTGTCTACACGGTCGCCGCCAGCGGCGCCACCGGCTTCACCATCACCACCACGGCCACGGGCGCCAGCAGCGCGATGACCATCGGCGGCACCGATGCAGCGTTCATCACCGGCAACGTTGCCGGCGCGGATGCCGTCGCCGGTACCGCGTCCGACCTGGTCCTCGCCACTGGCGACCTGACCATCGACGGCACGGACATGGCGGGCAGCTACAAGGACGCTCAGAGCCTCGTCGATGCGATCAACAGCAAGGGCATTGCCGGCGTCTCCGCCTACTACGACAGCAGCAGCAAGGAAATGCATCTGAACGCGCAGGCCGCGCTGACCGTGGACGGCACCAAGGCCGGTGCGGGCGCGGGCAACCTGGGCTTCTCCGGTGCCGGCGCCACCGCCATTGCCACCGGCGGTGATCTGGCCAGCAGCAACGTGAAGACCGTGAGCGGCGCGAACGACACCATCAGCCGCATCGATGCCGCCTTGGGCACCATCAGCTCCATGCGCAGTGACCTCGGCGCGGTGCAGAACCGCTTCGATTCCACCATCGCCAACCTGCAGACCATCTCGCAGAACCTCAGCTCGTCGCGCAGCCAGATCCAGGATGCCGACTTCGCCGCGGAGACCGCGAACATGTCCAGCGCGAACATCCTGCAACAGGCCGGCGTCTCGGTGCTGGCGCAGGCCAACGCTTCCACCCAGAGCGTGCTCAAGCTGCTGCAGTAACTTGCCACCGGAACGGCCGCGGATGTCCGCGGCCGTTCCATTTGAAACCAGGAAAGCCCGATCATGGCGATTACCGTCAATTCCACGACACCCACCACGGGCCTGTTGACCTCGATGGGCGTCGGATCGGGCCTCGATGTGGCCACCCTGGTCAACCAGCTGGTGGCGGCCAAGAAGACTCCCCAGCAGAACCAGATCACCAGTCAGGCCGCTTCCGCCAACACCCAGCTTTCGGCCCTGGGCCAGATCAACGCCGCGCTTTCCGCGCTGCAGTCGGCCATGGCCTCGATCAGCGACGGCAGTGCGTTCAGCGCGCACAGTGTCACCAGCAGCGATACCGACGTATTGAATGCCACCGCCACCGGCAATGCCGTGGCCGGCAGCTACAAGATCGAAGTGACCCAATTGGCCAGCGCCCTCAAGGCGTCCTCCGGCGCGTTCACCGACAGCAGCACCCAGATCGGCACGGGTACCCTCACCATCACGGTGGGCGGGCAAGCCATGAATCTTTCCATCGATGGCAGCAATGGTTCGCTGGCATCGATCCGCGACGCGATCAACAAGGCCAGCGACAATCCCGGCGTCAGCGCCACCATCGTCAACGGCACCGACGGCGCACACCTGGTGCTGAGCGGCACCCGCACCGGCGCGGCCAACGGCTTCACGGTGTCGAGCAGCGGTGGCGACGGCGGTCTTGCCGCGCTCAACTATGATCCGGCGGCCTCCAGCGGCAACGGGCTGAGCGTGATCAATGCGGCCAGCGACGCGCTCTACACCATCGACGGCCTGGCGGCGAACAGCGCCGGCAACAGCGTCAGCACGGCCATCGACGGCCTCACCCTCAACCTGTCCACGTTGGGTACCAGCACGGTCAGCGTGGCCGATGACCCGTCCAAGGCCACCAGCGCGCTGACCAACCTGGTCAATACCTACAACAGCTTCGTCGGCATCTATCAGAACCTGACCAAATACGATGCGACGAGCAAGGTCGCCGGCGCGATGATCGGCGACGCCACGCTCAACGGCATCAACAGCACCTTGTCGCGGATCATCGGCGGCAGCGCCAACGGCGCCACGCTGTCCTCGATCGGCATTTCGTTGCAGGTGGACGGCACCCTGAAGCTCGACAACGACAAGCTTTCCGCCGCACTCGGCGATGGCGGCAAGCAGGTCAGCGACCTGTTCGGCGGCGACAACGGCTTCTCCGCCCAACTGGGCGCGCAGCTGACCCAATGGGTGGGTGACGGCGGCGTGCTGGCCGGCCGCACCGACAGCATCAGCCAGCAGCTGAAGGACCTGGGTGACCAGCAGACCGCGCTGGACGCCCGCATGGACAGCCTCACCGCGCGCTACCAGGCGCAGTTCACCGCGCTCGACACGCTGATGTCCAAGCTCAACAGCACCAGCAGTTATCTGCAGCAGCAGTTCGACGTGCTCACCAACGCCAACAAGAAGTAGTTCTCAGGGATACCAGCAGGAGGATATGGTCATGGCATTCGGCTACGGCGCAGGCGCCTATCAACAAGTTCGCTCGCATGGCGGCGTGGAGTCGGCGGACCCGCACGGCCTGATCACGCTGCTGATGGACGGTGCGCTGGAGCGGCTGGTGAAGGCCCGTGCGCACATGGTCCGTGGCGAAGTCGCCGCCAAGGGTGAAGCGATCTCGCGCTGCATCGAGATCCTCGGCGGATTGCGCGGGAGCCTCGATCCCAAGGCCGACCCCGTGCTGGTCGAGCGGCTGGATTCGCTGTACGACTACATGAGCCGCCGCCTGCTGCAGGCCAACCTGCGCGACGATGCCGCCCTGATCGACGAGGTCAGCAACCTGCTGCAACCCATCCGCGACAGCTGGGTGAAGGTTGCCCCTGCTGCAGCCCAGCCTGCGGTCAGCGCGTGAGCATGGACATCCTGGAACACGCATTGCAGCTGACCCGCAGCATGCTGGACGCGGCACGCGCGCAGGAATGGTCCCGCCTGATCGAACTGGAGGTCGAGCGCGAACCGTTGCTGTTGCGCCGGCACGCATCCGACCCGGCCACCCTCGCACAGCTGGGCGAGATTCTGGCGTACGATCGCGAGCTGCAGGCGATCGTCGGCGGCGCACGGGATTCGGCAGCCGAACAGTGGCAGCGGGAAACCGGTCGCGCCCGCGCGATCGCCGCCTACGCCCAGCCATGACAGGCCGCGGCTGCTGATCTTCATCTCCGAAGCCGCCGGCGTGGCGGTCTCGGCATCACCGCGTCGCGGAGCCGCGCCATGACCTCAGACAGCATGACTCCGGGCAGTACGATCCCAGGCAGCCTGGCCCCCGGCGGCTGGGACGATTTCGAGCAACGGGTCAGCTGCGAAGAGAGCCTACACGCCGACTGCGAGCCGCTTGCCTGGCCGCCGTCGCACGCACAGCTGCAGCAGCTTTCCGAGCGCAACGCCAACACGTTGGCGGCCATCGCCGCGCTGGAGGAGCGCCGTGCCGATACCGGCGAGGACGACAGCCCGCTGATGCAGGAAGTGCTGCGCATGGACGCCAAGCTCAACGTGCTCGTGGAAATCGTCAACAACCTGCTGGTACCCGGCAGCGTGCTGCCGCCGCGGCAACTGCTGCGCTTCAATGCGCTCGGCGCGATCCTGCCTGCGGGCCTGGCGCCGGCCGATGGCGGACTGTTGCTGCGCATCCGCTTCGATCTCTGCCGAAGCCTTCCGCTTGAACTCGCCGCGCGGGTGGAGCGTCAATTCGACGATGGTCGGGTGTTCGTGGTCTTTGCGCCGCTCGGCGATGCATTGGGTGACGCAATTGAGCGGCTGGTTTTCCGCCATCACCGACGCAAAGTGGCAGGGTCGCGTCAGCCGCTTGGTTGAGGCGCGATTTGGTCCACAAGTCAGATGTGATGCAGTTCGCAATTACGCAACCCGGTTGCCAGTTCCCTGGACGCCGGTCACACCTGGCACGCGCGCAGGGTCACGCTGCGGATATCCGGTAAACGGTTCATGTTTCATGCAGTTACAGGACACGCCGGCGCATGTTCGCCGGCGTGGCAGCGTCTGCTTTTCCGACAGGTGACGTTTTGCCGTCGCGACGGCCTGAAAAATTGGCCTCCTTATTGCTCATGGTTCATCAGGCCGGCAACGGAAACCCGGCATCGATGAAAAAGCGGTTCCAACGGAAGCATGGGGCCGCCAAACAAGCAGTGTGGTAAGGAGAAAGCGATGCAGAAATTCGACTTCCTGGTCATCGAATCCGACGAAACACGCGTGGATTCCGTGCTCTCGGCGCTCAACTTCCTTGGCTACCGGCCGCAGCATGGCATTGCCTGCCGCGAGATGGACGAATCCACCCATGCCTGGCGCGCGGTATACATCGGCAGCGTCGACGATGCCGCCGAGGCGGAGCGCCAGCTGGCCCTGCTGGGTGCCGCCGCGTCGCACGTTCCGGTGCTACTGGCCAGCGACTCGCCCTGGGTCGAACGCTTCAGCGCGCCGGCGTCGCCGTTTGCCGCGCGGGTGGCGACCCTCACGTTCCCGTTGCGCTACGAGAAGATGGCCGAGGCCATGCGCAACATCTATGCGCGCCTGCTCGGCGGCCAGTCCAGTGGCCTGCGCTTTGTCGGCAACTCGGCGCCGATGGTCCGCGTCAACGGCTTGATCCGCCAGGTCGCGCCATTCGATTCCACCGTGCTGGTGCTGGGCGAATCGGGCACCGGCAAGGAAATGGTGGCGCGTGCGATCCACGAGCATTCGCCGCGCCGGGACAAGCCCTTCGTGGCGATCAACTGCGGGGCGATTCCGGCGGAGTTGCTGGAGAGCGAGCTGTTCGGCCACGAGAAGGGCTCCTTCACCGGCGCGATCAGTGCGCGCAAGGGCCGTTTCGAAATGGCCGAAGGCGGCACCCTGTTCCTCGACGAGGTCGGCGACATGAGCCTGCCGATGCAGGTGAAGCTGTTGCGCGTGCTGCAGGAACGCGCCTACGAGCGGGTGGGCGGCAGCAAGACCCTGCGCTGCGACGTGCGCATCATTGCCGCCACGCACCGCAACCTGGAGCAGTCGATCGCCAGCGACCGCTTCCGCGAGGACCTGTTCTATCGCCTCAGCGTGTTCCCGCTCGAGCTGCCGTCGCTGCGCGAGCGGCTGGAGGACCTGCCGATCCTGATCGGCGAGTTCAACCAGCGTCTCGCCCGCCGCGGGCTGGGCGTAGTGCGCTTCAGTGCCGGCGCGATGCAGGCGCTGCGCGCGCATGCCTGGCCGGGCAACGTGCGCGAGCTTTCCAACCTGGTCGAACGCATGGCGATCCTGTTCCCGCACGGCGAGGTACGCGGCAGCGACCTGCCGAAGAAATATCGCGACCAGCAGGTCGGCGACGAAGTGCACGGCGCGGCCTTGCTGGCACTGATGGAGGACGAGTTGCCGGCGAGCGAGGCTGGCGTGCAGCCGGTAGCCGAATCGCTGCGCATCCTGCCCGAGCATGGCCTGGACCTGAAGGATCACCTGGCCGACATCGAAGTGGGGCTGATCCGTCAGGCCCTCGATGCCACCGGCGGCGTGGTGGCGCATGCGGCGCGCCTGCTGCACATGCAGCGCACCACCCTGGTGGAGAAGCTGCGCAAGTACGGGTTGCAAAGCAGCCTGGCGGCATAGCGCCGGCAATGGCGATGCCGGGAAGGGGGCGCCGGATCAGCACGTGGCACGGCTCGTGCTTTTGTCCCTGGTAAACCCGTCACGCGCCGGGATTCCGTCATGAGTCAGGGGTCAATCGACATGAGCACCATCGACGTCAACAACCTGCTTTCCCAGATGCGTCAGATGACGGCGCAAGTGCGCCCGCCGGAAACCGCATTCAAGCCGGCGCCCGTCGGCGGGCAAGCCGATTTTTCCGACGTTCTCAAACAATCCATTTCCGCCGTGGGCCGCAGCCAGATGGAAGCCGGCCGCATGGCCGCGAGTTTCGAACGCGGCGATCCCGGTGCAGACCTCGGTCGCACGATGATCGCGGTGCAGAAGGCCGACCTCTCGCTGCGCACCATGGTCGAGGTGCGCAACAAGCTGGTCGATGCGTACAAGGAAATCATGAACATGCCGGTCTGACGCGCACGCGTCGATCCGACTTCGCCCCCTAGCCCAAGAGCAGCACCATGGCAGACAACGCCATCGCGACGACCGGAGACAACGGTTCGCGCCTGGACCCCTTCAAACAGCTCGCGCGCAACCCGGCGACGCGGCAGCTCGTGCTGCTGGTGGCGGTGGCTGCAGCCGTGGCGCTGGGCGTGGCCGTGGTGCTGTGGTCGCGCGGCCCGAACTACGGGCTGCTGTATGCCGGCCTGGAACAGAAGGACGCCTCGGCGATCACGCAGGAATTGCAGGCGGGCAATACGCCTTACCAGCTGAGCAGCGACGGCTCGTCGATCATGGCGCCGGCCGCCGACCTGGCTGCCCTGCGACTGAAGCTGGCCGCGAAAGGCCTGCCCCAGGGCAGCGCGGCCAGCAGCGCGCTGCCGGCCACCGACTCGCCGTTCGGCATGAGCGACCTGGCCGAGCGCACCCGCTACCAGCAACTGCTGGAAGCCGATCTGGGTGCAACCATCGGCGGACTGCAGTCGGTGCGCGCGGCGCGCGTGCACCTGGCGCTGCCGAAGCCCTCCGCGTTCATCCGCGACAACCGGGAAGCCAGCGCGTCGGTGCTGGTCACCCTGTATCCGGGCCGCCAGCTCGATGCTGGCCAGGTGGCGGCGATCGTGCACCTGGTGGCGGCCAGCGTGCCGAACCTGGAAGCGGGCCAGGTTTCCGTGATCGACCAGCAGGGCCAGTTGCTGACCACCGATCCGGAAAGCCCGGGAGCGATAGGCGACAACCGCCTGCGCATCGCCACGCGAATCGAGAACACCTACGCACAGCGCATCGAGGAGCTGTTGATGCCGCTGGTCGGCCCCGGCCGGGTGCATGCGCAGGTGCATGCCGACCTGGATTTCAGCCGGACCGAGAAAGCCACCGAGACGTTCGGCCACGAACATCCGGCGCTGCGCAGCGAGCAGACCAGCAGCGAGCAGCACGGCGCGGAGGCCGCTGTCGGTGGCGTGCCCGGCGCGCTCAGCAACCAGCCGCCGACCATGGTCGCGCAACCCACGGCGGCCAAGCCGGACGCCGGCAAGACGGCGGCCGCGACGGCCACGGCGGCGGCCGCCAGCCCGGGCGAGAGCTCCAGCAGCGCCACCCGCAACTACGAGCTCGATCGCACCATCAGCCATGTCAGCGATCCGGCCGGGCGGCTGGCCCGGCTTACCGTGGCGGTGGTGCTGGACGACAAACTGGTCAGTCCCGACAAGCCGGGCGATCCGGCCGACGATGCGGCGGCAGCGCCCAAGGCCGTGCCGTTCAGTGCGCAGGAGCTGCAGCACCTGACCGACCTGACCAAGAACGCCGTGGGCTTCGATGCGGCCCGCGGCGACAGCGTCAGCGTGGTCAACCAGGCATTCCAGCGCGGCCCGGCGCTCGATGCGTTGCCCGAAACCCCGCTGTGGGGACGACCGGGCGTGATGGACCTGATCAAGCAGGGGATCGGCGTGCTGATCGCGCTGCTGGTGGCGTTCGGCCTGCTGCGCCCGCTGCTGAAGGGATTGCTGCGCGGCGAAACGGCGGCGCGCGCGCTGCCGTCGCCGATGCCGCAGATCTCGGTGCGCGTCGACGACGATCCGGCAGCCAACGAGCCGGCCCGACTGAGCGGTGTCATACCGACGCTCTCGTATGAACAACGCGTCGGCCAGGCACGGCGGATGGTCGGCGAAAACTCCAAACAGGTGGCGCAAGTCGTGAAGAACTGGGTGAGCGAAGATGGCAATTAATCGTTCCGATGCGCCCATCAATGGTGCGCAGCGTGCGGCAATCCTGCTGCTGACGCTGGGTGAGCAGGACGCCGCCGAAGTGCTCAAGCACCTCAGTGCCCGCGACGTGCAGGCGGTCGGCACGGCGATGGCGGCGCTCAGCAGCGTATCGCGCGAACATGTCGAGCACGCGCTGGTCAAGCTCAACGAAGACATGGGCCGGCAGACCTCGCTGGGCGTCGGCACCGAGGAATACATTCGCAAGATCCTGGTCAATGCGCTGGGCGAGAACAAGGCCGGCGGGTTGATCGACCGCATCCTGCTCGGCCGCAGCAGCAAGGGGCTGGAGTCGCTCAAGTGGATGGAGAGCCGCGCCATCGCCGAGATGATCAACCAGGAACATCCGCAGATCATCGCGCTGGTGCTGGCGCACCTGGAGCCGGACCAGGCCGCCGAGGTGATCGGCTACCTGCCGCCGCGCGTCCGCTCCGACGCGGTGATGCGCATCGCCACGCTCGACGGCGTGCAGCCGCATGCGCTGAACGAGCTGGACGAGATCATGGAGCGCCAGTTCTCCGGCAACACCAAGAAACTCAAGTCCGCCAACGTCGGCGGGCTGAAGGCCGCCGCCGACATCCTCAACGCGATGGAAACCAGCCGCGAGACCGAATTGATGACGGCGATCCGCAGCCTGGACGAGGCCCTGGGCGGACGCATCGAGGACCTGATGTTTGTGTTCGAGGATCTGGCCGAACTGGACGACCGCGGCATGCAGACCCTGCTGCGCGAAGTGCCGTCGGGAACCCTGATCACGGCGCTGAAGGGCGCCGAGCCGGAGGTGCGCGAGAAGATTTTCGCCAACATGTCCAAGCGCGCCGCCGACATGATGCGCGACGACCTCGAGGTGAAGGGGCCGGTGCGCCTGAGCGAGGTCGATGCGGCGCAGAAGGAAGTGCTGACCATCGCCCGCAAGCTTTCCGATGCCGGGCAGCTCAGCCTCGCTTCCGGCGGGGATGAATACGTCTGATGACCGCTACGACCCACAACGCGGCAGCGGATTTCCAGCGCTGGGAGCTGCCCAACGTGGGCGTCCAGTCGACCGCGTCGAAGGCGGCCAACACGCCGCCGCAACCGACCGTGCGCGAGCTGGCGGCGCTCGAGCAGCAGGCGCGCGAGGAAGGTTATGCGGCGGGCCGCGCCGAAGGATTGGCGGCGGCGCAGCAGCAGCTGCAACAGCGCATGGCCGAGCTCGACGCACTGTATGACGCGGCGGCGCGTCCGTTGCAGGTGCTCGACGAGCAGACCGGGCAGGAGCTGGCGCGCCTGGCCATGGTCGTGGCGCAGCGGGTGATCGCGCATGAGCTGCAGTTGTCACCTGCGCTGGTCATCCAGGCGGTGCGCCAGGCCGCCACCGCCTTGCCGGCCGCCACGCGCGAATTGCGAGTGCACCTGCACCCGGCCGACCTGGCCTTGCTGCGCGAATCGGGCGCCGTCGAAGGCCATTGGCAACTGCTGGCCGATCCCTCACTGAACCGCGGCGACTGCCGTCTGGAGAGCGAACGCTCGCGACTGGACGCGCGGGTGGAAACCCGCCTGGCGGCAATGATCGACGCCGTGCTGGGCGAGGATGCCGATGACGGAGTGGCCGGCGCATGAGCATCGACGCCGTCAACGCCGCCCGGCAGACGCGCTGGCAACAGCAGCTGGCGCGCTGCAGCGACCGTGCCGAAGGCGGGCGCACGCTGGTGGTGGAAGGCAGCCTGCGCCGCGTGGTCGGCCTGACGCTGGAGGCGGAAGGTTGCGAGGCCGCGCTGGGTGCGCGCTGCCTGGTCGATACGGCCGACGGCGCCACGCTCGAGACCGAAGTGGTCGGCTTTGCCGATGAGCGCCTGCTGCTTATGCCGGTGGGCGACATGCATGGCGTGCTGCCGAATGCGCGGGTCCGCCCGTACGCGCGCAGCGGCGGCCTGCCGGTCGGCATGGGCTTGCTGGGCCGGGTGGTCGGTGCCGATGGCGTGCCGCTGGACGGGTTCGGTCCGCTGGAGTCGGACGAACACGCCGCGCTCAAGCGCGAACCGATCAACCCGATGGCACGCAAGCCGATCGACGCGCCGCTGGACGTCGGCGTGCGTGCGATCAACGCGCTGCTTACCGTCGGCCGCGGCCAGCGGCTGGGCCTGTTCGCCGGTTCCGGTGTCGGCAAGTCGACCCTGCTCGGCATGATGACCCGCTACACCAACGCCGACGTGGTGGTGGTCGGCCTGATCGGCGAACGCGGCCGTGAAGTGAAGGAATTCGTCGAACACACGCTGGGCGAGGAAGGGCGGCGGCGCGCGGTGATCGTCGCGGCGCCGGCCGATGCGCCGCCGCTCAAGCGCCTGCGCGGCGCGCAGTACGCCACCGCGATCGCCGAGTGGTTTCGCGACCGCGGCCAGCGCGTGCTGCTGCTGATGGATTCGCTGACCCGCTATGCGCAGGCGCAGCGCGAGATCGCGCTGGCGATCGGCGAGCCGCCGGCGACCAAGGGTTACCCGCCGTCGGTGTTCGCGATGATGCCGGCCCTGGTCGAGCGCGCCGGCAACGACGCCGACGGGCGCGGCTCGATCACCGCGTTCTACACCGTGCTTACCGAGGGCGACGATTATCGCCACGACCCGATTGCCGACGCGGCACGCGCGATTCTGGACGGCCATATCGTGCTGTCGCGCGATCTCGCCGAAGCCGGCCATTACCCGGCCATCGACATCGAGGCATCGATCAGCCGCGTGATGCCGGCGGTGGTGACGCGCGAACACTTGCGCGCGGCGCAGCGTTTCCGCCAGGTCTATTCCGCCTATCGCCAGCAACGCGACCTGATCGCGGTGGGCGCGTACCAGAAGGGTTCCGATCCGCAGGTCGACCAGGCGATCGAGATGTGGCCGCAGCTGCGCGCTTTCCTGCAGCAGGAAGTGGACGAGCCGATGGCGCTTGAAGTGGCGATCGAAAAACTTGATGCCCTCGCCGGGCAGGTGGCCGGATGAACTCGCGTGCGCAGCAACTGCAGCCGGCGGTGGAGCAGGCCCGGCAGCGCAGCGAGGATGCGCTGGCGCAGCTGGCGACGCAGCAGCAACTGCTGGCCAGGGCCGAGCACCAGCTCAGCGAACTACAGCGCTATCGGCAGGAGTATGCGGCGGGCGGTGATGGCGCGCAGAGCGTGGCGGCGCTGCTCAACCGGCAGCAATTCGTGGAACGGATCGACCGGGCGATCCTGCAGCAGGAGGCCGAGGTGGCCCGGCAGAGCCGTCAGTTGGCGCAGGTGCGCGATCACTGGCGGCGTGCGCACGCCCGCGAAAGCGCGCTGGACAGCGTGGTCGCACAGCACCGCGAAGAAGAACGCCGCGCCGCGGACCGCCACGAGCAGGCCGAGGTCGACGAACGCATGCAATACCGGCGGCAGCGATGAAGACCGCGGCCGCCTTGTCGTTGTCCCTCCGGATCGCGCGGTCTCGCCGCACATGCAGCGGCCAGCCGCACGCATTCATTGCCTGAAGGATTGTCTCCGCCATGACCGCTTCCGCACCCGTTACCGCATCCAGCGTCGCCGCGACGGCCGGGTCGCGACCCGCCGCAGCCGCCGAGACGCGCGACGGCGCCGGCACGCCGGGCGGATTCGACAGCCAGTTGCATGCCGCACGGCAACGGCATGACGCCAGAAGCACGAACGACGCATCGAACGATCAGGACGACCGCAGGCACCTGCCGACAGCGCAGCCACCGCTCAAGCCGCCAGCGGATTCCGCACCGCCGGCCGATCCGGGCGTCGTGCCGGCATCGCCACCGGCACCACCGGCGACCGCACAGGCGGCCGAGGCGGTCATGCCGGTGGCGGGCGAGCCGGCGGACAAGGCGGACAAGAGCGAACCGGACGACCAGCCGGCCTCCGCCATGGCAGGCGCCATGCTCGCCCTGCTGGGATCGTCGGTTGCGGGCTTGCCTCCTGTCGCCGGCGGAGCCGCGGCAGTCGCCGGAGCGCTGGCGCAGGCGGGCAAGACCGTGGCCAGCGACGCCAGGGCTGCCGCCATGCTCCAGCTCGGTGCAGCAGGCAGTGCGGCCGCCGCGCCCGTCAACACCATGCCGGTGGCGGCCAGCATGCTGGCGATGGCCCATGCCGTGTTGCCGGCGTCGACCGCTGCCGACAAGGATTCATCGGAGGGACGCGGGCTGGCTGCTGCGCTGCCCGCTCCCGCCGCTGCCACCGCGCCGGTGGCAGCGCATCAGCTGCAGCTGCCGTCGCCGCCCGGGAGCCAGTCGTTCGCCCAGGACCTGGGGCAGCAGGTGGCCTGGCTGGGCGGACAGAACATCAAGCAGGCGCGGATCCGCTTGCACCCCGAGGAACTGGGCTCGCTCGACGTGAGCGTCAGCGTGACGCAAGGGCGTGTCGACGTGGTGTTCAGCGCGCAACACCCCGCGGCGGTCTCGGCCGTGCAGCAGAGCCTGCCGCAGCTGGACCAGATGCTGGCGCGGCACGGCCTTTCGCTCGGCCACACCGAAGTCGGCCAGCACGATCGCGGCGACCGCCGCGGCCATGCCGGAGATGGCGGTATGGCCGCGGTGGACGAGATCGGTGACGTCCATGGCGGCTTGCCCGTGTCGCTGGGCAAGGTCGGCCTGCTCGACGCGTTCGCCTGAGTCCGCACGGAACACCTCGCCGCCGGCTGCGTGGCATGGCCGGTCGTTTTCCCGTTCCCGTGTCGGCGGGGCGGGAGATGGTTTCGCGCTGACGGAAGACCCCGCCGTGATCGCGTCGCGACGACGCCTTGGCAGGCGTCAAGAAAGCGCCGCAAACGGATTTCGCCGGCTGCAAACCAAGCCGGGACAACGTTTCCCGCCGATGGCACGCGGTTTGCTTTTGCAATGGTGAGCGCGCCAGCGTGCGTGCCTTTCAATCATTGCAGATCGAGGTTTCCATGGTCGATGACGGACAAACCGGTGAGGTGGTCGACACCCCGCCGGAGCGCAAGAGCCGCAAGTTGCCGGTGATCGCGGTGTCGGCGGTTCTGCTGCTGGCGCTGGGCATCGGCGGCTATGCCTGGCAGTCAGGCCAGTCCGTGCCGGCCGGGGCCGGCAAGTCGACGCCGAAGGTTGTGGGCGTCGAACTCTACCTGCCGCTGGACCCGGCTTTCGTGGTGAATTTCCGCGATGCCGAATCGCTGCGCTACCTGCAGGTCGGGGTCACCCTGATGTCGCACGACCCCGCGGCGATCGAGGTGGCCAAGGCTGCCGACCCGGTGATCCGCGATGCGCTGGTGGCGCTGTTCAGCAACCAGGACTTCACGATCATCAGCGATGCCGCCGGGCGCCAGAAGCTCCAGGGCGAGGCGCTCGCCGCGGTGCGCAAGATCGTCCGTGCGCGGCTCGGCCGCCCCGGCATCGACGCGTTGTACTTCACCAGTTTCGTGATGCAGTAAGGGACGCCGCGCGCATGAGCGATCTGCTTTCCCAGGACGAAATCGACGCGCTGCTGGATGGCGTAAGCGGTGGCGCGGTGGCCACCGGCGGCGACGAGCCGTTGCCGAGCGATGCGGTGATCACGTACGACTTCACCCAGCAGGACCGCATCGTGCGGGGACGCCTGCCCACGCTGGAAATGGTCAATGACCGTTTCGCGCGGTTTTTCCGCGCGGCGATCTTCAACGTGCTGCGCAAGACCTGCGAGGTCTCGGTGCTGGGCGTGAAGATGGTCAAGTTCGCCGAATACGTGCACAGCCTGGCGGTGCCGAGCAACCTGAACCTGGTGCGCATCAAGCCGCTGCGCGGCACCGCGTTGGTGGTGTTCGAGCCGCGCCTGGTGTTCACCGTGATCGACAACTTCTTCGGCGGCGATGGGCGCTTTCACGCCCGCATCGAGGGCCGCGACTTCACTGCCACCGAGAACCGCGTGATCCAGATCATGCTGGAAGAACTGTTCGGTGCGATGACCGAAGCGTGGGCTCCGGTGCTGGAACTGCAGTTCGATTACCAGAACTCCGAGATCAACCCGCAGTTCGCCAACATCGTCAGCCCGACCGAGACGGTGGTGGTGTCGCGCTTCCACGTCGAACTCGACGGCGGCGGCGGCGAGATCCACCTGACCTTGCCCTACGCGATGGTCGAGCCGATCCGCACGCTGCTCGACGCCGGTGTGCAGAGCGACCGGGTCGACCGCGACGATCGCTGGGCCGAGTTGCTGCAGGAAGAGGTGCTCGATGCGGAAGTGGGCCTGAGCTCGCTGCTGCTCGAGGCGCAGCTGAGCCTGGGCGAGTTCCTGCGCCTGCGCCCCGGCGACGTGATCCCGGTGCAACTGCCGGAACTGGCCACCGTCTATGCCGAGGACGTGCCGGTATTCCGCGGCCGTTACGGCCAGTCCAACGGCTGCAACGCCGTACGTTTCCATGTCCAGGCCGGTCGCCGCGAAAGACGCTCGGCCGGCGACCATTTCCCAGAGAAGAATCCCGCATGAGCCAGCACAGCGATAGCGCGTTCGCCGACACCGCCTCCCGCGTCGAACTTGATCCCCTGCACGGCGTCGCCGCGGATGGCGGCGAGGTCAACCTCGACATGATCCTCGACGTGCCGGTGACCCTGGCCATGGAAGTCGGGCGCACCCGAATCAGCATCCGCAACCTGCTGCAGCTGAACCAGGGCTCGGTGGTGGAGCTCGACCGTGCCGCCGGCGAGCCGCTGGACGTGTTCGTCAACGGCACCCTGGTGGCGCACGGCGAGGTGGTGGTGATCAACGAGAAGTTCGGCATCCGCCTGACTGACGTGATCAGTCCGGCCGAACGCGTGCGCAAGCTGCGCTGATGGGCACCCTGGCCCTCATGCTTGCCGCCGCGCCGGCGGCCGTGCCGGAATTCAATGCCGCCGGCGAACTCGTGCGCGTGGTGCTGAGCCTGCTGGGCATCATCGGGCTGATCCTGGCGGCCGGCTGGCTCACCCGGCGGATGCAGCGCCGCCATGGCGTGGCCGGACGGCGCATCCGTTGCGTGGAGACGTTTGCGGTGGGCGCGCGCGAGCGACTGCTGCTGCTCGATGCCGATGGCAAGCGCCTGCTGATCGGCATGGGGCCGGGCGGCATGCGCACGCTGCACGTCTACGACGGCGCGCCGGCCGAACCTGTCGCGATCGAACAACCTGCCGCTCCGCCGCTGCCCGCGTTCGGCGAACTGCTGGCACGCTGGAAGCGCAGCGCATGAAGACGTGGCGCTGGATCGTCGCCGGGTCGCTGCTGCTGTTGCCGCTGGCGGCACTGGCGGCGCCGCCGCCGGGCATTCCGCTGGTCAACGTGCAGAACGTGCCCGGTGGCGGCCAGAGCTGGACGCTGTCGCTGCAGGTACTGGCGCTGATGACGGCGCTGACGCTGCTGCCGGCGATCGCGCTGATGATGACCTCGTTCACCCGCATCATCATCGTGCTCGGTTTCCTGCGCCAGGCGCTGGGCACGCAATCGACCCCGCCGAACCAGGTGCTGCTGGGGCTGGCGTTGTTCCTCACCCTGTTCGTGATGTCGCCGGTGCTCAACCGCGCCTACGCCGACGGTGTGAAGCCTTATATGGACGGCCAGCTCGCCGCCGAGCAGGCGCTGCCGGCGGCCTCGGCGCCGTTCAAGCAGTTCATGCTCGACCAGACGCGCGAGGCCGACCTGGCGCTGTTCACCCGGCTGGCCGGCGAAAAGCCCTACGCGGGCAAGGCCGACGTGCCGTTCAAGGTGGCGATGCCGGCGTTCCTCACCAGCGAGCTGAAGACCGCGTTCCAGATGGGCTTCCTGCTGTTCATCCCGTTCCTGATCATCGACCTGGTGGTGGCCAGCGTGTTGATGTCGATGGGCATGATGATGGTCTCGCCGATGATCATCTCGCTACCGTTCAAGATCATGCTGTTCGTGCTGGTGGACGGCTGGACGCTGCTGCTCGGCACGCTGGCGGGGAGTTTCTACACGTGACCGCGCTCCGGCTGGCCGCCAGGGATTTTCGCTCCACCGCAGCTGTAGGAGCGCGCTTGCGCTCGATGCTCTTGCTTGGCCGGGGGCAGGGCCTTCAGAGCAAGAGCTTTCGTCTGCCTTCGGCAGCCGAGTTACTTTCTCTTTGCGTGGCCAAAGAGAAAGTAACCCAAGAGAAAGGCCACCCCGATGGCGCGCCCTGCGGGCATCCTGCCCTCCGGGTGCGCGGGTGGGCTACGGGGTTTTTCGACAGCACATCCTGTGCTGGCGAAAAACTGGCCGGCATCCTTGCCGGCCACCCTGCGGGCTTTCCTTCGCCCACCCGCCGCGCCATAGGGGCCCCGGGTAGAGCAGCGCGCTCCCGGCGCGCACTCTTCGAAGGAGCCGGATCAAGAGCAGAAGCGAAGTCAGAGCAAAGCACCGCTTTGCTGTGGCTTTCGCTCTTTGCTTTTCGGCTTTCCACCGAGTGCGGGCCAGGATGGCCCGCTGCTCTACCCGGGGTCCCTTGTGCGGCGGTGAGTCGGGGTCGACAGGCCGCGCAGCGGGAACCGACAGGGATGTCGGTTCCTTTTCGCACGGGCAGGATGCCCGTTCGAAAAGCCCGGCCCCGGCTCACGGACTTGCCGGGCAGGATGCCCGGCAAGCGCCAAGCGGGGTGTCGTTTTCTCTTGGTTACTTCTCTTTTGGACAAGCAAAAGAGAAGTAACTCGGCCTCCGCAGGAGGACGAAAGCTCTTGCCCCTGAGGTTCTTCGCTTTAAATGCGGTAAGAGCAAGAGCATCGCGCATGGAGTGCGCTCCTACGGGAACAGGAGGGGAGGCGCCCTTCGCCATTCCTTCGGTGAACCGCAACGAAGGTACGTTCGCATGACCCCCGAGTCCATCATGGAGATCGGTCAGCACGCGCTGTACGTGGCGATGCTGGTGGCCGCGCCGCTGCTGCTGACCGCGTTGGCGGTGGGCCTGCTGGTGGGCGTGATCCAGGCGGCCACGCAGATCAACGAGATGACCCTCTCCTTCATCCCCAAGCTGATCGCGATGGCGCTGGTGGCGCTGATCGCCGGGCCGTGGATGCTGCGCCTGCTGGTGCAGTACACCACGCAGCTGATCGAAAGCCTGCCGGGCGCGGTCAGATGACGGCGCTGGACCTGGCGCAGTTGCCGCTGTGGCTTGGCAGCCTGTTCTGGGCGATCGGCAGGGTGAGCGGGCTGTGCCTGGTGGCGCCGGTGTTCAGTGCGACGGTGGTTTCGGCGCGTATCCGCATCGGCGTGGTGGTGGTGCTGTCGCTGGTGCTGGCACCGCTGGCGCCGGTGACGATCGACCCGCTCAGCGGCGACGGCGTGGCGACGATGGCCGGGCAAGTGCTGATCGGCGCGGCGGTGGGGTTCGTGCTGAAGCTGGTGTTCGAGGCGGTGTCGTTCGGCGGCGAGCTGGTGGGGCAGAGCATGAGCCTGGGTTTTGCCGAGGTGGTCAATCCGCAGGCCGGCGGCAGTTCGAATGTGCTGAGCCAGTTCTACCTGCTGCTGGTGACCTTGCTGTTCCTCGCGATGGACGGCCATTTGCGCCTCATCGCGCTGCTTGCCGACAGCTTCCACAGCCTGCCGCCGGGTGTGCCGGCGATCAACGCCAACGGCCTGCACGCGGTGGTCGGCTTCGCGGCGGAGCTGTTTGCCGGCGCCGTGCGCGTTGCCTTGCCGGCGATGACCTCGCTGCTGGTGGTGAACATCGGCTTTGCCGCGATCAGCCGCGCGGCGCCATCGATGAACCTGTTTGCGGTGGGCTTCCCGATCACCGTGTCGCTGGGCTTCATCGCCTTGTGGCTGGCGCTGCGCAGCCTGCCGGGCGCCTTCGAGGCGTTGCAGGATGACGCCTGGTCGCTGATGCGCCAGTTGCTGGGGGGCTGACTGCGATGTCCGACGACAGCGACCAGGAAAAAACCGAACAACCTACCGAAAAGAAGCAGCGCGAATCCCGCGAGAAGGGTGAGGTTCCGCGATCACGCGACCTGTCCGGCGCGATGGTGGTGCTGGCTGGCGTGGCCGCGTTGATGAACAGCGGCGAGAGCGCGTTCCTGCATGCCCGGCAGATCTTCTCGCTGGGCCTGGGCTATTCGCGCGAGGCGCTGTTCACCGATGCGCTGCCGGGGCGCGCGCTGCACGCGGCGATGCACGAGGCGCTCATGCTGTTCGCGCCGGTGGCGGTGGCGACGATGCTGGCCACCCTGGCCGCGCCGCTGCTGCTGGGCGGGCTGAATTTCAGCGCGCAGGCGCTGCAGCCGAAGTTCGAGCGGCTCGATCCGATCAAGGGGCTGGGCAAGATTTTCGCGATGCGCGGTCTGGTCGAGCTGGGCAAGGCGCTGCTGAAGTTGCTGTTCATCGGTGCGGTGCTTGGCCTGCTGCTGCGGCACTGGCAGGGCGAGTTGCAGGCCACCGGCCGCGGCTCGGTCATGGCCGGGATAGCGCAGTCGATCGGCCTGCTCGGCCGCGCCGCGCTGTGGTTCGGCTCGATGCTGGCGCTGATCGGTGGCATCGACGCCCTCTACCAGAAATTCGACCACGCCAAGAACCTGCGCATGACCAAGCAGGAGATCAAGGACGAGATGAAGGAAAGCGAAGGCAACCCCGAGATGAAGGGGCGCATTAGGCAGGTGCAGCAGGCGCAGGCGCGCCGGCGAATGATGGAGGAACTGCCCCAGGCCGACGTGGTGGTGGTCAACCCAACCCACTTTGCTGTGGCCCTGCGCTACGACGACGGCCGCATGGGCGCGCCGCGGGTGATCGCCAAGGGCGTCGACGTGCTGGCTCAGCAGATCCGCCTGGTGGCGGGCTCGCATCGCATCCCCCTGGTCGAGGCGCCGCCGTTGGCACGCGCCTTGTATGCAACGACTGAACTGGGTCGGGAAATTCCCGCCGCACTGTATGTGGCGGTGGCCCAGGTCCTGGCCTACGTCTACCAGCTGAAGCAAGCCGCGGCGCAGGGCGAGACACCACCGGCAGCGCCAACCCCTGAGGTCGATCCCGACCTGATGGGGCCTTACCGCGAATAACGACGAGTCAAATCCATGACGGGTGCAGACGTACTGGGCAACTTCAAACACCTGGCGCGACGTGGCGTTGGCGCACCGGTGATGATGCTGGTGATGCTGGCGATGCTGATGTTGCCGCTGCCGCCGTTCCTGCTCGACATGCTGTTCAGCTTCAACATCGCGCTGTCGCTGGTGATCCTGCTGGCGGTGGTCTACGTGATGCGCCCGTTGGAGTTCGCCGCGTTCCCCACCGTGGTGCTGATGGCCACCCTGCTGCGCCTCGCGCTGAACATCGCCTCCACCCGCGTCGTGCTGCTGCACGGCCATGACGGCCCCGGCGCCGCGGGCAAGGTGATCGAGGCGTTCGGCGAATTCGTCATCGGCGGCAATTTCGCGGTCGGCCTGGTGGTGTTCGCGATCATCACCATCATCAACTTCGTGGTGGTCACCAAGGGCGCCACCCGCGTGTCGGAAGTGACCGCGCGGTTCACCCTGGATGCGATGCCCGGCAAGCAGATGGCGATTGACGCCGACCTCAACGCCGGCCTGCTGACCCAGGAGCAGGCGCGCGAGCGGCGCCAGGAAGTGCGCGAGGAAGCGGACTTCTACGGCTCGATGGACGGCGCCTCGAAATTCGTGCGCGGCGATGCCACCGCCGGCATCCTGATCCTGATCATCAACATCGTCGGCGGCTTCTTCGTCGGCGTGATGCAGCACGGCCTGTCCGCCGGCGAAGCGGCCAAGACCTATACCCTGCTGACCATCGGCGACGGCCTGGTGGCGCAGGTGCCGGCGCTGATGCTGTCGGTGGCCGCGGCGATCATCGTGACCCGCGTGTCGAAGTCGCAGGACATGGGCAAGCAGGTGATCGGCCAGGTGTTCGGCCAGCCGCGTGCGCTCGGCGTGGCGGCAGTGGTGCTGATCGTGATGGGGGTGATCCCCGGCATGCCGAACGTGGCGTTCCTGCTGCTGGGCGCCAGCTGCGGCGGCGCGGCGTGGATGCTGCTCAAGCGCGAGCGCGATACCCGCGCCAAACTGGCGGAGTCGATCGCCGAGAAACCGGTCGCCACTACGCCGACCGAGCGCCTGGAGCTGGGCTGGGAGGACGTGGCCAGCGTCGATCCGCTGGGTCTGGAAGTGGGCTACCGGCTGATCCCGCTGGTCGACGTGCACCAGGGCGGCGAGCTGATGGGACGGATCAAGTCGGTGCGCCGCAAGCTGTCGCAGGAACTGGGCTTCCTGGTGCCGGCGGTGCACATCCGCGACAACCTCGACCTGGGCCCGAACACCTACCGGATCACCCTGATGGGCGTGCCGATGGGCGAGGCCGAGGTGCACAACGAGCGCCTGATGGCGATCAACCCGGGCCAGGTCCACGGCACCCTGCAGGGCATTGCCACGCAGGACCCGGCGTTCGGGCTGGAGGCGGTGTGGATCGAAAGCGGCCAGCGCGAGCTGGCGCAGAGTTACGGCTACACCGTGGTCGACCCGGCCACGGTGATCGCCACGCACCTGTCGCACATCCTGCAGGGCCACGCGCACGAGCTGCTCAGCCACCAGGACGTGCAGCAATTGCTGGACCGGCTCGCCGCCACGGCGCCGAAGCTGGTCGAGGACCTGGTACCCAAGCGGCTGTCGCTCGGCGTGGTGGTCAAGGTGCTGCAGAACCTGCTGGCCGAGCGGGTGCCGATCCGCAACATGCGCAGCATCGTCGAATCCTTGGCGGAGCACGCCGGGCAGAGTCAGGATCCCGGCGTTCTGACCGCCGCCGTACGCGTCGCGCTGGGCCGGCAGATCGTGCAGGAGATCACCGGGCTGGGTACCGAGGTGCCGGTGATCACGCTGGCGCCCGAGCTCGAACAGATCCTGCTGGGCTCGCTGTCCGGCGGCGGTGGCGTGGCCGGCGCTGCGGTGGAACCGGGCTTGGCCGACCGTCTGCAACAGAGCGTGGCCGAGGCTGCGCGCCGGCAGGAATTGAGCGGGGAACCGGCGGTGCTGCTGGTCGCGCCGCTGCTGCGGCCATGGCTCGCACGCTTCACCCGCCACGTGGCACAGAACCTGCACGTACTCGCTTACAACGAAGTGCCCGACAACCGTCGGGTGCGACTGGTACAGGCATTGGGTCGATGAAAAGCCCCGCGCGGAGCAAGCAATGAAGATCAAACGTTTCGTGGCGCCGGACATGCGCCAGGCGATGCGCGAGGTGCGCGAGGAGCAGGGGCCGGAAGCGGTGATCCTGTCCACGCGCCGGCTGGATGAAGGCATCGAGGTGGTTGCCGCGATCGACTACGACGAATCGCTGGTGCGCGAGGCGGCCCGGCACGGCGCACCGCTTGCGGCGGCGCTCGTCGAAGCGGAGGCGGCATCGAAACCGCGCGTCGCGGAGACGGCGCCCGCCGCGCTCCTGGCGCGCCCGCCCGTCGCCGTGGCCGTGCCGCCGCCGTTGTCCCCGGCGAACGACATGCCGGCGATGCGTCCGCTGGTGGAACAGGCCGCGCAGGACACAGCGCAGATGCGCAGCGAACTGGGCAGCCTGCGCGAGATGCTGGAAATGCAGTTGTCCAGCCTGGCCTGGAACGACATGGAGCGGCGTCAGCCGCTGCGCGCGCGGGTGCTGCGCGAGATGACGCGGCTGGGCATCGAAGCCGACGTGGCGCGGGCGCTGGTGGCCGAGCTGCCCGACCAGATCAGTGCCGAACAGGCGCGCTACCTGCCGCTGGGCATGCTCAGCCGCAGCCTGACGGTGAGCGGCCGCGACCTGTGCGGCGACGACAGCGGGGTCATCGCGCTGGTGGGGCCGACCGGCGTGGGCAAGACCACCACCATCGCCAAGCTGGCGGCCCGCGCGGTCATGCGCCATGGCGCCGACCGGGTGGCGCTGGTCAGCACCGATCACTACCGCATCGGTGCCGCCGCGCAGCTGGAACATTACGGCCGGCTGCTCGGCGCGCGGGTCTATCCGGCCTACGACGCGGCAAGCCTGCGCAAGGTGCTGGAGATGTTGCGCGGCAGCCATACCGTGCTGATCGATACCGCCGGCGTCGCCGGCAGTGATCCGCGGCTCACCCAGCAACTGGAAATTCTGGCCGATGCCAGCGGCCTGCGTGCCTGCCTGGTATTGGCGGCGAACGCGCAGTCGCAGGCGCTGGACGAAGCGGTGCGCGCGTACCTGCCGCTGAAGCCGCACGCCTGCATCCTGACCAAGCTGGACGAAGCCCCGGCGCTGGGCGGCGCGTTGTCGGTGCTGATCCGCCACCGGCTGCCGCTGGACTACACCACCGACGGCCAGCGCGTGCCCGAGGACATCGCCACGGCGGATGCGCGCGTGCTGGTATGCCGCGCCGCGCAGTCGCTGAAAAGCCAGATACCTGACGACGGCCTGATGGCCGAGCGCTTCGGCTTCGCGGTGGCAAGCGCATGAGTGGAGTATTGGCAATGGACCAGGCTTTCGGGCTGAAGCAGATGTTGTCGGCCATGAGCAGCCGGCCCGCGGCGGACGTGCCGTCCGCCCACCAGGCCAGCAGCCTGCTGGCCGCCGCACCTGCCACCCGCCGGCATTGCCGCACCATCGCCGTGGCCGGCGGCAAGGGCGGCGTCGGCAAGAGCACGGTGGCGGTGAACCTGGGCATGTCGCTGTCGATGGCCGGACATGACGTGGTGCTGCTGGATGCCGACATGGGTCTGGCCAACGTCGACGTGATGCTGGGCCTCACGCCGTCGCGCCACGTGGGTCACCTGCTTGACGGCGAGTGCACGTTGGAAGAATTGATGCTGCCCGCGCCGCGCGGCCTGCGGGTAGTGCCGGCCGGTTCCGGCGCGCGCCGGCTGGCGCAGCTGGACAACGGCGAGCACGCGGCGATCATCCGCGCGTTCGACGAACTGGTGCAGCCGCCCGAATACCTGCTGGTGGATACCGCCGCCGGCCTCTCGGACAACGTGACGATGTTCGCCGCGGCCGCCGCCGAGGTGATCGTGGTGGTGTGCGACGAACCGGCGTCGCTGACCGATGCCTACGGCCTGACCAAGGTGCTCAGCCGCGATTTCGGCGTGCGGCGCATCCGCATGGTCGCCAACATGGTGCGCAACGAGGGCGACGCGCGGGCGTTGCATCAGAAGCTGGCGCGGGTCAGCGACCGTTTCCTTGACGTGGTGATCGAGTTCGGCGGCTGGGTGCCGCACGACGAGCGCCTGCGCCAGGCCATTCGCCGACAGTGCGCGGTCGTCGACCTGTGGCCGTCGAGTCATTCCGCGCTGGCATTCAAGCAATTGGCGGGTGCGGTCGATAAGTGGGTGGAGCCCGACCGCGCGGGTCTCGACCGGATTGCTTTTTTTGGTGGCCGGACAACACCGGTGGGTGGGGTGCCGAGATGAGCGTGGCTTCGGAATATCTGCAACTTTCCCGCGAGAGTGCCGACGAACTGGTGCGTCGGCACGCGCCGTTGGTCCGGAGGATCGCCTATCACCTGATGGGGCGATTGCCGGCCAGTGTCGACGTGGGCGACCTGATCCAGGCAGGAATGATCGGTTTGCTGGAGGCGGCACGTCACTTCGCCCTCGATCGCGGGGCCAGCTTCGAGACGTATGCGGGCATCCGCATTCGTGGCGCCATGCTGGACGAATTGCGCCGCACCGACTGGACCCCGCGTTCGGTGCATCGCAAGACCCGCGAAGTGGCCGAGGTGATCCGCCAGATCGAGACCGAGACCGGCGCCGAGGCCGACGACGCCGAAGTCATGCGTCGGCTGGGCATCAGCGCGGAGGAGTACCACCAGGTGCTCGCCGACGCGGCCTGCGTGCGCCTGCTCAGCCTCACCGCGTCAGATGACGGCGAGGAAAGCACGGTGCTCGACGTGGTCGACGAAGGCAGCCTGGGGCCATCGGAGAACATCGAGCGCGACGGCATGCGCGAGGCGCTGGCCGAGGCGATCGGCGGCCTGCCCGAGCGCGAGCAGATGGTGATGTCGCTGTATTACGAACAGGAATTGAACCTCAAGGAGATCGGCGCCGTGCTCGGCGTGAGCGAGTCGCGCGTCTGCCAGATCCATGGACAGGCGGTCATCCGGCTTCGCGCACGGCTCACCGGCTGGCGCAGTTGATCCAGTAACCCATTGAATCCCCGCGGCCGGACCTCGGCCTGTACCGCACGTGGAGAAAGCGTTTGGACAAGAACATGAAAATCCTGGTGGTGGACGATTTTTCCACCATGCGGCGGATCGTCCGCAACCTGCTGGTCGAGCTGGGTTTCAGCAACCCGCTGATCCAGGAGGCCGACGACGGCGAGAACGCGCTGGTGCTGCTGCGCAGCCAGCCGTTCGACCTGGTGGTGACCGACTGGAACATGCCCAACATGACCGGCATCGACCTGCTGCGCGCGATCCGCGCGGAAGACTCGCTGAAAGGCCTGCCGGTGCTGATGGTCACGGCCGAGAACAACCGCGACCAGATCATCGCCGCCGCGCAGGCCGGCGTGAACGGCTACATCGTCAAGCCGTTCACCGCGGTCACCCTCAAGGAAAAGCTCACCAAGATCTTCGAACGGATCGCCGCCAGCGGAGTCAGCGCATGAATCTCTCTTCCCCCCTCGCCATCGACGATACGCTGCCGACCGAACTGCGCGAACTGCTGAACAGTCCCGACGGCCCGGCGTTCGAGCAGGCGCTGGACGTGATGGTGCGCCAGCGCGAACAGCGCCTGTTCCGTGCGCTCGGCCAGCTGGCCCGCGACCTGCACGACGCGGTGCGCCGGCTCGGCGGCGAACTGACCCAGGAAGGCGTGCCCGGCATCGTGGCCGACGCGCGCCAGCATCTGCAGGATGCATTGGAGATGAGCGCGCAGGCCGCGCATCGCAGCCTCGATTTCGCCGAGCGCATGCGGCCCCAGGCCGAATCGCTGACGCGCAATGCCGGCCAGGTGCTCGAGTGGACGAACGGCAACGATGCCGCCGCCGTACTGGCGCGCGAGGCCGTGGCGTTCGCCGGCAGCTGCCGCGACGGCCTCGCCGACATGGTGCTGGCGCAGTCGTGGCAGGACCTGACCGGACAGCGCATCAAGAAGGTCGCCAGCTTCATCGGCACGGTCGAATCGTCGCTGCTGGAGCTGGTGCGCCTGACCGGCGCACTGGCCGGCAGCGAGGCGCCGGCCAGCGCGGTCAAGGTGTCCAGCCAGGAAGATGCCGACCGCCTGCTCAGCGAATTCGGGTTTTGACGAGAACCTGGGGATGAATGCGGAATTCGACAGCGAGCTGCGCCAGGATTTCCTGGTCGAGGCGGGTGAACTGCTGCAGCGACTGGGCGAGCAGCTGGTCGGGCTGGAAGCGGCGCCGGGTGATGGCGAACTGCTGAATGCGGTGTTCCGCGCCTTCCACACCGTCAAGGGCGGCGCCGGGTTCCTGGCGCTCGAACCGATGGTGTTGCTGTGCCACCACGCCGAGGACCTGCTCAACGAGGCCCGCAACGGCAAGGTGGTACTCGGCGCCATCCACATGGATGCGTTGCTCGAGGCGCTCGACCTGCTCAACGACATGATGGCGGCGGTGAGCGCCGGGGCGCCGCTGGGCGTGCCGCCGGCGGCGCTGCTGGAATCGCTGTTGCCGGGAACCCGGCCGGCCCCGGTCGTCGTGCCAGCGGCCGCTCCGGCGCCGTCGGCGGATGGTGGCGCGATCGACGACAGCGAGTTCGAGGCCCTGCTGGACAGCATGTACGGCAGCGCCGCTCCGGGCACCGTTACGCCGGCACCGTTGCCGGCCACGTCCGCGACGATCGACGACGACGAATTCGAGGCCTTGCTGGACGCCTTGCACGGCAAGGCCGAGCAGCCGGCCGCGGCAGCCACGATGGCGCCGGCAGCGGTGGCCGAAACGGCTGCGGCGAAACCTGCCGCCGCCGCGGCGACGCATCAGGCGGCACCGGTAGAGAACACCGTGCGGGTCGATACCGCGCGCCTGGACGTTCTGGTCAACCATGCCGGCGAACTGGTGCTGGTGCGCAATCGCCTGCTCAGCCTGGCCGCACGCAACGGCAGCGAGGCCCTGGTCGCTGCGGCCAACGAGCTGGACCGGGTCACCGACGAATTGCAGACCGCCGTCATGGGCATGCGCATGCAGCCGGTGGGCCGGCTGTTCCAGCGCTTCCCGCGGATCGTGCGCGACCTGGCACGCCAGCTCGGCAAGGAAGTGGAGCTGGTGCTGGAAGGCGAGGGCACCGACCTCGATCGCAGCCTGGTCGAGGCGCTGGCCGATCCGCTGATCCACCTGCTGCGCAACGCGCTCGATCACGGCGTGGAGATGCCTGGCGAGCGCGAGCTTGCGGGCAAGCCGCGCAAGGGTCGGGTATGCCTGTCGGCCAGCCAGCGCGGCGAGCGCATCGTGATCGCGGTGAGCGACGACGGCCGCGGCATGGACCCGGACATCCTGCGCCGCAAGGCGGTGGAGAAAGGGGTGATCGATGCCGTGCAGGCCTCGCGGCTGAGCGAAGGCGAATGCTACGAATTGATCTTCCGCCCCGGCTTCAGCACCGCCGCGGCGGTTTCCGACATCTCCGGCCGCGGGGTCGGCATGGACGTGGTGAAGACGCGCGTGGCCGAGCTCGGCGGCACCTTGCAGGTGCACTCGAGCCTGGGTGGTGGCAGCGAGCTGGAACTGACCGTGCCGCTGACCCTGGCGGTGTTGCGCGTGCTGATGGTGCGCGTGGACATGCGCCTGCTCGCGCTGCCGATGTGCAACGTGGAGGAGGTGTTCGAACTCGACGACGGCCAGGACTCCCTGCTGGACGGCCGCCTGGTCGCCCGGCACCGCGGCCGCGCCCTGCCGCTGGTCAACCTGGTCGGCTGGGCCGGCGCGGTGGCGGCCGCCGGCCGCCACGTGGCGGTGCTGCACATCGGCCACCAGCGGCTGGGCTGCCTGGTGCATGAGGTGCTCGGTCGCGAGGACGTCATCGTCAAGCCGCTCGGTCCCCTGTTCGACGGCGTGCCTGGCATCGCCGGGGCCACCGTCACCGGCGATGGCCGGCTGGCGCTGGTGATGGACCTGGCCGGCCTGGCCAGCGATGCCGGGCAACTTTCCACTTCACTGCAACTGACCGGCTGACCGCCATGGATCTGGTAAGCATCATCGGCACCATTCTGGCCTTCGTGGTGATCATCGTCGGCACCGTTCTGAAGGGCTCCACCGTGGGTGCGCTGTGGAACGCGGCGGCGTTCGTGATCGTCTTTGCCGGCACGGCCGCGGCCCTGCTGGTGCAGACCCAGGGCAAGGTGCTCAAGCATGCGTTCAAGATGCTCTCGATGGTCTACCGGCCGCCCCAGCACAGGCCGAGCGACCTGATCAGCCGGATCGTCGGCTGGAGCGAGATCTCGCGCCGGCAGGGCCTGCTCGGGCTGGAGCCGCAGATCGAGGCGGAGGTCGACCCGTTCGTCAGCAAGGGTCTGCAACTGCTGGTCGACGGCGGCGAGCCGGAGGCGATCCGCAGCGTGCTGGAGGTGGACCTGGAAACCCGCGAGTCGATCGACCTGGCCGGCGCCAAGGTGTACGAGATGGCCGGCATCTACTCGCCCACGCTGGGCATCATCGGCGCCGTGATGGGGCTGATGGCGGTGATGCAGAACCTGGCCGATCCGAGCAAGCTCGGCCACGGCATCGCCGCCGCCTTCGTGGCCACCATCTACGGCGTGGCGCTGGCCAACCTGTTCATGCTGCCGATGGCGGCGCGGCTGAAGGGCCTGATCCACAAGCAGACGCAGATGCGCGAGATCCTGATCGAGGGCCTGGTGTCGATCGCCCAGGGCGACAACCCGCGGCAGATCGAAGCGCGCCTGCAAGGTTACGTGGCATGAGAAGGCACAAGCACGAGGAACACATCAATCACGAGGCCTGGGCGATCCCCTATGCCGACCTGATGACCTTGCTGCTCGCGTTCTTCGTGGTGATGTATGCGGTCTCGGTGGTCAACGAAGGCAAGTTCCGGGTGATGTCCGAATCGCTGATCGAGGCGTTCAACGGCTCCAGCCACGCCATCGCGCCGCTGCCGCCGACGCGGATCCGGCCGCACAACATCGCCCCGGCGATCGCCGCGCCGGCCGGCCAGTCGGGTTCGTCGATCGTGCCGATCGCGGTGCCGATCCCGCCGCATCCGGTGCCGGCGAGCGGCGGCACCGGCCGCGAGGCGGGCCGCCAGTCGAAGCAGCAGGAAAACCTGGGGCGCATCGAGGACCAGGTGCGCAAGGCGCTGCAGCCGCTGATCGACCGCAAGCTGGTGGTGGTGCGGCACAAGCCGGACTGGCTGGAGATCGAGATCCGCACCGACATCCTGTTCCCCAGCGGCGTGGCGCAGCTGTCGGAGCCGGCCAATGCGGTGCTGCGCGACCTGGCGGCGATCCTGGCCCGCTTCGCCAACCCGCTGCGGGTGGAGGGTTTCACCGACGATGTGCCGATCAGCAACGCGTTGTATCCGTCGAACTGGGAACTGTCGGCGGCGCGCGCGGCCAGCGTGGCGCGCCTGTTCTCCATGACCGGAATCGCCCCCGCGCGGCTCGGCATCATCGGCTGGGGCGAAATGCGCCCGATCGCCGACAACGCCACCGTGGAAGGCCGCAACCAGAACCGGCGCGTGCTGGTGGTGGTGATGAGCGATCGCCCGGCCGCGCCGCGCGATCACACCACGCCCGAGCACGTCGATGAGGTGACCGGACTGGCGGCCTCGCCGGCACCGGCCGTCGAGATGATGCCCACGGTGCGCGTCAGCAGTGGCAGCAGCGGCACGCCGGCCCAGGTGGCCGGCGGCGCCGAAAATCCCGCGCTGCCCGATGTCGTCGCCGGGCACGCCGGTGGGGCGGCTCACCGTACCAACTCGAGCAAGTGAAACCGATGACCGCATCCGCCGACCATGGAGTAAACGCATGAATGCCGCCGCCGCCGCGCCCGAAGCACGCCCCCGGCACTGGCTGTCGTTCCGTATCGGGACGCAACTGTACGCGGCGCCGCTGGACAATGTCAGCGAAGTCATCCGCGATGGCGACCTCACGCCGGTGCCGGGTGCCGCCCCCGACCTGCTGGGCGTGCGGCATCTGCGCGGGCGCATCGTGCCGGTCATGGACGGCCGCTGCCGGCTGGGCCTGCCGGCGCTGCCGGCGGCGAATCCGGTCACGGCCCGCGTGGTGATGCTGTCGCACGCCGGCCAGCGGGTTGGCCTGCTGGTGGACGCGGTCGGCGAACTGCTGTGCAGCGACGGCATCGACATCGCGCCGCCGCCGCCGGGACGGGCCAGCCGCGACGACGACCCGGTCAGCGGCGTGCTGGCCTGGCAAGGTGGCTTCGTGGCCTTGCTCGATGTCCGCCGGCTGTGCCGGGTGGACGATGGGAGCGGCCATGTGGCTTGAGGCCGGCGTGGGCATCCTGCTGTTGCTGGCGCTGGCGCAGTCGGCGCTGCTGTTCCATGGCTGGCGGCAGTTGCGCGAGTTGCAACGGCAGGTTGCCGCACTGTCGCACGACGCCATCCATGCCGGTACCGACGTGCCGACTTCGATGCTGGTGACGGCGCTGGGACGGCTGGAGCGTCAGGTGGGCCGGCTCGAGCAGCAACCGCCGCCGACCCGGCAATCCTACGAACTGGCCCAGCAACTGGCGCGCGAAGGCGCCGACGTGGAACAACTGGTCAGCCGCTGCGGCTTGTCGCGCGACGAGGCGAGGCTGGTCCTGCAGATGCATCCGGCCAATCCCTGAAATGCGGGTGCGGCGCGGTGGCCGGCTGGCCCCCCGGCCAGTCACTCCTCGGCCGCGTCGTAGACGGCGGCCAGCACCGAGGCGGCAGCCGCGTAGAGCAGCACAGGCACGTCGTCGCGCAACCGCAGCGATGCCAGCAAGGCGGCGATCTGGGGATCGTGATGCAGCGGCAGGCCCAGTGCCTGTGCGCGCGCCAGCAGGACTTCCAGCGACTCGGGCGGCATCGCCTTGATCTGCGCATGATTGCCGCTGGCCAGCCGCAGGCTGACCCGACGCGGAGGCGGGGGCGTATTCATGCAGTGGCCTGCAGCAGCACGGAGCTGTGCCGGCCCTGCGGCTGCGGCAAGCCGACCTGGCAACTCAACTGGTCGAGCAGGATGCCGCAGGCGGCGAGCCGCTGGCGCAGCGGACCGAACTGGCGCTCCATCCGCTGTGCGGTCTCCGCCTGTTCGGCCCACAGGCGTACCGCCAGCCGCGGCTCGCGCAATTGCAGCTCGCCCTGCACCGGGCCCAGGGCAGGCAGATCCAGTGCGAAGCCGAGCGTCCAGCCGTGGGTGCCGTCGGCGAGGTCGGCGGCGAACTCCAGCTGGAGTTGCAGTACGTCGCGCCCGTCCTCTCCCTGCAGCGGAATCTCGATCATCCACGCCGGCAGCGGCTGGGTGCTGGCCTCCAGTTGGGCCACCTCCACCCGCGCCAGCGCCGCTTTCACGTCGCCATGCAGGCGATCCAGCAGCGGATCCACGCCGTCGTCGGCGGGCGCCAGCGGCAGCGGCAGGCGCGGCTGCGCCTGCACGCCGCGTTGCAGCAGCGGCGGCGCGGCGTCGCTGCGGCCCGGCGCCGGCGGCGCCGTGGCACGCCGGTCGAGCAAGCCGGCCAGGCGCAGCAGCGCACCTTTCCAGTCGTCCTCGGCCAGTGCCACCAGATTGGCGTGCGGACTGGCCAGCCTGGATTCGAAGAACAGGCCGCTGCGACTGATGGCTTCGCGCAGACCTTCGCCGCGGGTGATCTCGGCGGGCGTGCGCAGCGACTGCTCGAGCAAGGCCAGCGCCGTGCGCAGGTCCGGCGGCAACTGGCGCAATACCGGCCGCTGGGCCAGCGCGCCCAGCGTGGCCAGCAAGGGCGCATAGCCGTTCTGCTGGGGCAGGCGCTCGCGCAGCACGCGCTGGAATGTCGGGTCGGCGGGAAGCGACAGCACCTCCAGTTGCGGTTGCGCGCCCAGGCTCAATACGCGGACCTGGAACTGCGCCGGCAACTGGCTGCCAGGCACGTCCGCTTCCACGGTGAGGGCGCCGATCTGCAAGACCAGCAGGCCTTGCGGGTTCACGCCCAGGGGCCGCGCCGACAGCACGGTGCCGATGCGCCAGCTTGGCGCGGTGGTGCCGGAGGCGGCACCGGCCCAGGTGAGGGCGGCCAGGCTGGTCGGTTGGATGATCAAGTCGGTTCCTGCACGCCGGCGCCGTGTGTGCGAATGGGTTCGTCCTGAAGGACATCGGCCGCGCGCAGGCGAACTTGAGCCGAGGCCGGCGCCGGGCGCGCGGCGCCTGCGGCGGCAGATCGCGCCACGACGCCCTAAAGCGATCGCGCCCGTGGCCGATAAGTCCTCGTCAGCGCAGTAGCGCGAGTGGAGTGGCGGCATGGCCGGCAAACGGGCGGCGAAGCAGAAAGATGACGGACAGCAGCTGGTGGCGGACGGCGCGGCCGTGGTGGTGCTTCCGGCGGATTGCCGCATCGCCGCCCAGGCCGCGCTGAAGGCGGAACTGCTGGGTGTGCTGGAGAAAGGCGCCATCGTGGTGCTGGACGGCAGCCAGGTGGAGCGTGCCGACACCGCGGCCCTGCAATTGCTGGTGCTGTTCCGGCGCGAACTTCAGGCGCGCGGCGGCAGGCTGGGCTGGCGCGGCGCAAGCGAGGCTATCAACGAGGCGGCAGGCCTGCTCGGCTTGGCACAAATACTGGAACTGCCGGCCGCAGGGCTGGCCTGAACGAGGTGGCAGCATGGCAAAGATTCTTGCAGTAGACGATTCGGTTTCGATGCGCGGCATGGTGGCGTTCACCCTGCGCGGCGCCGGGCACGAGGTGGCCGAAGCCGAAAACGGGCAGTTGGCGCTGGACGTCGCGCGCGGCAGTTCGTTCGACCTGGTGCTGGCCGACGTCAACATGCCGGTGATGGACGGCATCGCGATGGTGCGCGAGTTGCGCGCGATGGATGCCTACAAGGGCGTGCCGATCCTGATGCTGACCACCGAGTCGCACACCGAGAAGAAGATGGAAGGCAAGGCGGCCGGCGCCACCGGCTGGCTGGTCAAGCCGTTCGATCCGGAGCAGCTGCTGGCCACCGTCAAGCGCGTGCTGGGTTAAGGAGCGTCATGAGCGCGGTCGACCTGACTCAGTTCCACAAGACATTCTTCGAGGAGAGTCGGGAAGGGCTCGACGCGATGGAGGCCGCGCTGCTGGCGCTGGATTCGGGCTCGACCGACCACGAGCTGGTGCATACCATCTTTCGCGCCGCGCATTCCATCAAGGGCGGCGCGGCGACGTTCGGCTTCGCCGACGTGGCCGCGTTCACCCATGTCGCCGAATCGCTGCTGGAGGAAGTGCGCAGCGAGCGGCGCGCGGTGGACTCTGGATTGATCGAGGTGTTGCTGCGCTCGGTCGACTGCATGCGCGCGATGCTGGAGCGGTCGAGCCTGGGCCAGCCGGTGGCCGATGCCGAGAGCGAGGCGCTGCGCGTCGAGCTGGTGCAGCTGGTCAGCGGCGAGATTGCCGCGCCGGCAGTTGCTGCCGCGTCGCTGGTTGCACCGGTGAGCGGGTGGAACATTGCGTTCACCGCGTTACCGCACCTGCTGCAGACCGGCAACGATCCGCTGCGGCTGTTTCGCGAACTGCAGCAACTGGGTCGCCTGGAGGTCGTGCGCGCGTTCATCACCGACAGCGCGCCGGCGCAGCTGGCCGAACTCGACCCGAGCCAGTGCCACCTGGGCTGGGAGTTGCACCTGCATGGCGCCGTCGCGCGCGGCGACGTCGACGCGGTATTCGACTGGCTCGACGGCGATTGCGAACTGACTATCGCGCCGATGGTCGAGCCTGCCGCGGCCGACGCGGTGCCGCTGACTTCGGATGCTCCCGTGCCGCCCGCCGCATCCGCGTCGCGACCGATCCGCGAGACAGCCACCGCCTCCAGTGAAGGCAGCTCGATCCGCGTGGGCATCGACAAGGTCGATGCGCTGATCAACATGATGGGCGAACTGGTGATCACCCAGTCGATGCTCAGCGACATCGGCGAAAAATTCGAACTGTCCCAGCTGGGCCGGTTGCGCGACGGGCTGGTGCAGCTCGAACGCGCCACGCGCGAACTGCAGGAGAGCGTCATGCGCATCCGCATGCTGCCGATCGCCTCCGTGTTCAACCGCTTTCCGCGCCTGGTGCACGACCTGGAGCGCAAGCTCGACAAGCGGGTCAGGCTGGAGCTGCACGGCGAGCACACCGAGCTGGACAAGACGGTGCTGGAGAAAATCGGCGACCCGCTGGTGCATCTGGTGCGCAACGCGATCGACCACGGCCTGGAGTCGCCGGCGCAACGCAAGGCCGCCGGCAAACCCGAAACCGGCACGCTCAAGCTCAACGCGTACCACGAAGGCGGCAACATCGTGGTGCAGATCAGCGATGACGGCGCCGGGCTCAACCATGCCGCGATCGTGGCCAAGGCGCAGCAGCGCGGCCTGGTCGCCGCAGGGCAGGAGCTCAGCGACGCCGAGGTGGCCGAACTCATTTTCCAGCCGGGCTTTTCGACTGCCGCCCAGGCCACCGACCTTTCCGGCCGCGGCGTGGGCATGGACGTCGTGCGCCGCAACGTGCGCGATCTGGGCGGCAGCGTCGGCGTGCGCAGCGCGTCCGGCAAGGGCAGCACGTTCACGATCACCTTGCCGCTGACCCTGGCGATCATCGACGGCCTGGTCACGGCCGTGGGCCACGAACGTTACATCGTGCCGCTGACTTCGATCGTCGAGTCGCTGCGCCTGCGTGCCGATGCGGTGCGCAAGATCGCCGGCGGCGGCGAGGTGTTCCACTTCCGCGACGAATACCTGCCGATCATGCGGCTGCACCGCGCGTTCGCCTGCAGCGATGCGGTCACCGACATCGAACGCGGCATCGTGGTGGTGATCGAGGAAGACGGTCGGCGCGTGGGCCTGCTGGTCGACGACCTTCTCGGCCAGCAGCAGGCGGTCGTCAAGTCGCTGGAGGCGCATTACCGGCGCGTGCAGGGCATCTCCGGCGCGACCATCCTCAGCGACGGCTCGGTCGCGCTGATCGTCGATGTGGGCGGCGTGGTGCGGCTGGGGCAGCACAGAAAGGCAGCCTAATCAGCCTGACCGAACGCGCGCGGCACTCAAGTTCCCGGCGCTTGCGCCGACACAGACAAGGCAGCAGGGCGCGCAGACGTCCGTCACGAGGTTACGCCCATGTACGAAGATCCCATGTACGAAGACAAACGGGCCGCGGCACCGCCGTTGCAGCAACTCACCTTCAGCCTGGCCGACGAAGAGTACGGCGTGGACATCCTGGTCGTACGCGAGATCCGCAGCTGGTCGCGCGTCACCCGCATTCCGCAGACGCCGGATTACGTGCTGGGCGTGCTGAACCTGCGTGGCGCGATCGTGCCGATCATGGATCTGCGCCTGCGCTTCGGCCTGCAGCGCGAAAGCTACGGCGACGACACCGTGGTGATCATCGTCGCCATCGCCGAGCGGCTGTTCGGCATCGTGGTGGATGCGGTATCCGACGTGGTCGACATCGACCCGGCGGCGATCAAGCCGGTGCCCGACATGGGCGCGGTAGTGGACACCCGCTATCTGAAAGGGCTTGCCACCCACGTCGAACGCATGGTGATGCTGCTGGACGTGGAAAAACTGATGCGTCCAGAGGACGTGGAAACACTGGACGCGGCCTTGCCGGCCGTCCAGGACGTTGAAGTCGCCGCCTGACCCGGGAAATCGAGATGAAGATGAAGAATTTGAAGGCTTACCTGGTTCGGCTGACCACGCTGACCGTCAAGATGCGCCTGATCGGCGTGCTCGGCCTGTTGTGCGTGATGTTGCTGGTAGGCGCCTGGATCGGACTGGGTGGCATGGCCAGGGCGAACGAAAGTGCACGCCTGATCTACCAGGATGAATTGATTCCGCTGACCAGCATCAACGAGGTGGCGCGCGGATCGCTGAACAGTTTCATCTCGCTGAGCGAGGCGGCCTTCCACAAGGACGACAAGGCGATCGTCCAGCAGAAGCTCGCGGAGGTGGCCAAGGCTGGCGTGGCGGATGCGGCGCTGCTGAAGAAACTGGGTGCGGGCACGATGTCGCCGGCGGTCAAGAAGCAGTGGAGTGCGTTCGAGAGCGCCCGCGGCGACGTGGCCTCGTCGATGACCGAGATCACCGATGCGCTGAACCAGGCCGACGACGGCGCCAATGCGCTGCTTTACTCCGACGTGCTGCCGAACGTGACGATCATGAGCGCGGAGATGAACAAGCTCATCGCCATGCAGGTCGACGAAAGCCGGCAGCAGTACGAATCGGCCCTGAGCAGCTACCAGCGCATCCGCCTGATGACGTTCGGCGCGCTCGGCGCCGGCATGCTGCTGGCCGTGCTGATGGCGTTCTTCCTGATCCGCTCGATCGTCGGCACCCTCAACCGTGCGGTGCTGGTGGCGAACGCCATCTCGCAGGGCCAGTTGGGACACCACATCGTCACCCATCGCAAGGACGAACTGGGGCGCCTGCTGGAAGCGTTCCGGATGATGGACGACCGGCTCACCCTCACCGTCGGTGAAGTTCGACGCGGCTCCGATGCAGTCAGCACGGCAGCACAGCAGATTGCGCACGGCAACGACGATCTCAGCCAGCGCACCCAGGAGCAGGCCTCCAGCCTGGAGGAAACCGCCTCGTCGATGGAGCAGATGACCTCGACCGTCAAGCAGAATGCCGAGAACGCCAGCCACGCCAACCAGCTTGCCCGCGGTGCCCGCGAACAGGCCGAGCGCGGTGGCGAGGTGGCCGGCAGGGCGATCATCGCGATGAGCGAAATCAATGCGTCCAGCGGCAAGATCGCCGACATCGTGGGGCTGATCCAGGAGATCGCCTTCCAGACCAACCTGCTGGCGCTGAACGCGGCCGTGGAAGCGGCTCGTGCCGGCGAACAGGGCCGCGGCTTTGCCGTGGTGGCCACCGAGGTGCGCAGCCTGGCCCAGCGCAGTGCCGGCGCCGCGAAGGAGATCAAGGCGCTGATCAACGACAGCGCGGAAAAAGTGCGCAGCGGCTCGGAGCTGGTGAACCAGTCGGGCAAGGCGCTGGCGGAGATCGTCGAGAGCGTGAAAAAAGTCACCGACATCGTGGCCGAGATCGCTGCTGCCAGCCAGGAACAGTCCGCCGGCATCGATCAGGTCAACAACGCCGTGATGCAGATGGATGAGATGACCCAGCAGAATGCCGCGCTGGTCGAGGAGGCTGCGGCCGCCGCCCGCGCCATGCATGAACAGGCGGGTGAGCTGACCCGTCAGGTGGGCTTCTTCCAGCTCAGCGACGACGGCGCCACATCCGTTGCGTCAGCCGCGCCCACGCGGGCGCAGACCGTGGCGGCTGAGGCCGAGGCGGTGTTCGCCGCCGTGCGCAACACCGCGCCGGCAGCCATCCGCCCGGCGCGCGCGCCCGTCGAACCCGCCAGCGCAACCGGTGTGTGGAAGGAGTTCTGAAGTGAATGCGGTGTCCGGCGTGCTCGATGACAACACTATCGCGATGGCCAGCGCCGGCCCGCTGTTGGGGAAGGCCGAGTTCGAATACCTGCGGGCCTTCGTGCTGGAGCATTGCGGCATCGCACTGGGCGAGCACAAGCATCAGCTGATGCAGGGCCGACTGCTGCGCCGACTGCGCGCACTGGGCCTGTCGAACTTCGCCAGCTATTGCGATTTGCTGCGGCGCGATCCATACAGCGAGCTGGGCGAGCTGGCCAGCGCCATCAGCACCAACGTGACGGCGTTCTTCCGCGAAGTGCACCATTACGATCTGCTGGTCAACGAGCTGCTGCCGCGCTGGCTGCACGAAAAACGCCGTGAGGGCGATCGCCTGCGGATCTGGTCGGCGGGCTGCTCCACCGGCGAAGAGCCCTACGCGCTGGCGATGGTGCTGGCCGAGGCGATCGAGCAGAGCGGTAGCAAGGTGGACGCCAGAATCCTGGCCACTGACCTGTCGCCGCAGGCGTTGGAAACCGCACGCAAGGGCGTGTATCCGCTGGAGCGCCTCGCCGGCATCAGCGCGGAGCGCTGCCGGCGCTGGATGCTGCGCGGCGAGGGCGAGTATGACGGGCTGGCGTGTGTGCATCCGCGCCTGCGCGAGCTGGTCACCATCGAGCCGCTGAACCTGCTGCACCCGTGGCCGATGCGCGGTCCGTTCGACGCGATCTTCTGCCGCAACGTGGTGATCTATTTCGACCAGCCGACCAAGCAGCGGCTGTTTCGCCGCTACGCCGAGTTGCTGCCGGTGGGTGGTTATCTGTTTCTCGGCCACTCCGAATCGCTGCACGGCGTCAACGACCAGTTCGAGCTCATCGGCCGCACGGTCCACCGGAAGATCGGCGGATGACTCTGCTGGCCGATCGCCGCAAACCCTCGGCCGATCCCTCAGCGGTGCTGCCGGGCTTCGAGCATTTGCGGCGGTACTGGGATCCGGCGCAGGCATGCATGACGGTGAAAGTGCTGCCCGGCGAGTTCTACGTCAGCACGCAGAATGAGCTGGTTACCACCGTACTCGGCTCCTGCGTATCGGCGTGCATCCACGATGCGCGCCGCGGCATCGGCGGCATGAATCATTTCATGCTGCCGGAGCCGCGCGGCGAGCGCGACAGCTGGACCGCCACTGCGAGCCGCGCGGCGCGCTACGGCAGCGATGCGATGGAACAGCTGATCAACGCCATCCTTGTCGCCGGCGGCCAGCGCGCCGACCTGCAGGTCAAGATATTCGGCGGTGGCCGGGTGCTGGCGCAGCTGACCGACATCGGCCAGCGCAATATCGATTTCGTGCAGCACTACATCGCCACCGAAAAACTGAATCTGTGTGCGTCGGATCTCGGCGACGTGTATCCGCGGCAGGTGCAATTTTTTCCCAACAGCGGCCGCGCACGCGTGCGGCTGTTGCGTCGCCACGACGATGTGCAGTTGGTGGCCGATGAGCCCGGCTACCTCAAGCGTTTGGCAAATGACCCGATAAAGGGTGAGGTCGAGCTTTTCTAGTGGCGGCTTCATCGCGGAAAACCGGCGAGGCCGCCGTCGATTGCGACGCGGCTTGAGCTTCATGGCAACGAGATGGATGGCAATGGAAAGAGTGCGTGTTCTGGTGGTTGACGATTCGGCGTTGGTGCGCAAGCTGATGACGACGATGCTTGCCTGCGATCCGGCGATCGAGGTGGTCGGCACCGCGGCCGATCCGCTGATCGCGCGCGAGAAGATCAAGCTGCTCAATCCGGACGTATTGACGCTGGACGTCGAGATGCCGCACATGGATGGCCTGACGTTTCTGGAAAACCTGATGCGGCTGCGGCCGATGCCGGTGGTGATGGTGTCGTCGCTGACGGTGCAGGGTGCCGAAGTGACCTTGCGCGCGCTGGAGCTTGGCGCGGTGGATTTTCTGGCCAAGCCAAGCAGCGACCTGGCCAACAGCTTCGGTCAGAGTGCGCAGGAGATCTGCGCCAAGGTGAAGCTGGCTGCCAAGGCCAAGCCGCGTGCACGTACGGTGGTGCGCAGGCTGGACGTGCCCCCGCGCCTGTCGGCGGATGCGGTGTTGCCACGGGTGCAGACCTCGGGCAGCCGCGGAGGCAGTCCGATCATCGTTATCGGCGCCTCGACCGGCGGCACCGAGGCGGTGCGCGTGGTGCTGGAATCGATGCCGCCCGATGCACCGCCGATCCTGGTGACCCAGCACATTCCCGAGGCTTTCAGCGGCCCGTTCGCGGAGCGGATGAACCGCTGTTCGGCGATGCGGGTCTGCGAGGCGCAGGACGGACAGCCGATCCAGACCGGCCATGCCTACATCGCGCCAGGCAGCCACCATTTGCTGGTGATGTGGGACGGCGCCAAGTACGTATGCCGGCTGCACGATGGCCCGCCGGTCAACCGGCACAAGCCCAGCGTGGACGTGCTGTTCCGCTCGATGGCGGCCAGCGCCGGCGTGGGCACCATCGCCGTGCTGCTGACCGGCATGGGCGACGACGGCGCGCGCGGCCTGCTCGAACTGAAACAGGCCGGCGCCGCGACGCTGGTGCAGGACGAGGCCAGTTCGGTGGTATGGGGCATGCCCGGTGCTGCCTGGAAACTCGGTGCGGCCGCAGAGATGCTGCCGCTTGACCACATTGCCGCACGCCTGCTTGCACTGGCGCGCCAACCCCACGACGGTGTTTCACGCACCTGACCTCGGATATCGGCTCATGGCTGTCCTATCTCACATTGCCCGGATCGTCGCCACCCATCCGCTCTACGGCTGGATCGCCAGTACGCTCGCGCTTTTGCTGGCGCTGCTGTGGCATCCGACATGGCTGGCGCCGTTGCTGATCGTCGTGCTCACCGCGGTATGGATCGTCGAGAGCCGGCGCCGGCCGCCGATCGCTGCACCGGTGGCCTTGCCCGGCAACAACGCTCCCGTGCGCGAGGCGCTGGAGGATGTGCGTGGCGCACTGGTCGACGAACTCGGCCATGCCACCCGCGAGCTGCACCAGGGACTCGACCTGTTGCGCGATGCGGTGTCCGAGCTGGGCGGCGGGTTCGACGGTTTGTCGCACAAGACGGGACTGCAGCAGTCGCTGCTGAAGCAGATCATCGACGTGCAGAACGGCGGCGTGTCGGTACAGGACTTTGCCGCCCGCACCAGCGACTTGTTGCAGCATTTCGTGGGCATGGTCGTGCAGATGTCGCGCGAAAGCCTGCGCATCGTCTACCGCATCGACGGCATGGCGAAGGAGATGGACGCGGTGTTCGGCCTGCTGAAGAACGTCAGCACGATCGCCGAGGAAACCAACCTGCTGGCGCTCAACGCCGCGATCGAGGCGGCCCGTGCAGGCGAGTCCGGCCGCGGCTTCGCCGTGGTGGCGGGCGAAATCCGCAGCCTGGCCAGCAACTCCAACCAGTTCAACGAACAGATCGGCAGCCACGTCGAGCGCGCCCGCGCGGCGATGGAGCAGTTGCGCGGCCTGGTCGGCGCGATGGCGTCGCAGGACCTCAACGTGGCGCTGTCGGCCAAGGGCGGCATCGACGCGATGATGGCCCACGTCACCGAGAGCGACGCACGCACCAGCGCGGTCGCCGACCAGGTGGTCGAGATCAATCGCGGCCTGGGCAGCGACGTTTCCACCACCATCCGCTCGCTGCAGTTCGAGGACATCCTCAGCCAGCTGCTGCGGCAGACCCGCACCCGGCTGGTCGAGCTGCAGGAGGTCGTGGGCGAGTGCACGCGCGACATCGAGGAACTGGCCTGCGGCCCGATCGACGCCGATGCGCTGGCAGGACGCGCCCAACGGGTGCGCAGCCGGCTGGCGGTCCAGCGCGAAAAGGCACGCCTGCGCTCACGCGGTCCGGCCTTGCAGAGCTCGATGGACGCCGGCGAGATCGAATTGTTTTGAGGAGCACAGCATGATCGTCCATCACGACAGCGAACACGATTGCCTGACCCTGCAACTGGGCCAGCGCTTCGACTTCAGCATCCATCGAGATTTCCATGAGGCCTGCCTGGACAGCGGCAAGGCGGCCCGCAGCTATGTCATCGATCTGGGCGAGGTGACCAGCATGGACAGCTCGGCGCTGGGCATGCTGCTGCTGCTGCGCGAGCATGCCGGCGCCGATCGCGCCGAGATCCGCATCGTCAATGCCGGCAACGAATTGCGCAATACGCTGCGCGTGGCCGGCTTCGACAAGTTGTTCGTCCTGCATTGAAAGCTCCGCGGGGTTGACGGGCCGCCAGGGCCTCGCAAGCCAGACAGCAAAAAGGCCCCGTGCGGGGCCTTCTTGTTGCGGCAGTCGCAGTATCGTCGGGTCTACCAGGCGCGCACGGAAATCACGGAGACCGTATAGGCGGCCATGTCCGACTGGTAGCGGAAACGCTTGCCGAAGTCGAACCTCGCTGTCGCACCAGGGGCGATGTTGGTGGTGCCGGCCGGCCATCCCTGCTTGCTCTGGATCACCTTGCCGCTGGCGTCCTTGACATCGATATTGATCTGCGCGGCGGCCGGCTCGGCGCAGTTGTTCACCAGTTCGCCGCTGAGGACGAGTCGGGTCGTTCCCCCGGCACCATTGGCGGACAGCTTGACATCCTTGATGGCGAAATCGGTGGGCGCGCAGGCGGCGTGGGCGGCCAGCGGGAGGAAGAGCAGCGAGGCGGAGAGAAGCAGCGTTTTCATGGGCACGAATCCGTAGGTCCAGGGAAGCCAGGTAGGGACCGGCCGGGGAGCGACAAAGGTCCACATCCTCAGAGTCGGCCGGCACGCCGGAATCTTTAGGCTCGCCATGAAGTCCGGTTCGTGCCGGGCGGTGCACGGCAACCCGCCGCGTGTTGCGCGGTGGTGGGTCGAGAAGGGCGGGATACGGGCGGTGCGCCGACCGGGGACCTTGTCGGGTCGTTACCGGTCGGGGTGCTCGATGAACCACAACCCGGCGAACAATTTCGGGTCGATCGAATAGCCCTCGGCGGCGCGCGCGAACAGCCAGGCGCCCGCCTCGCGGCGCGGGACCTCGTGCACCACGATGTTCTCGGTTTCGTCGCCGCCGCCGGGACCGACTTTTTCCAGTTCCCATGCGCGCACGAAGGTGATCATCTCGGTGCTCATGCCCGATGACGACGGACCGCGATGGACGAATTCCACCCGCTGGCAGCGCCAGCCGGTTTCTTCCTCCAGTTCGCGCTGGGCGGCCAGCAGCGCGCTTTCGTAGGCTTGTCCAGCCAGGTCGCCGACCAGGCCGGCCGGCATCTCGATGGTGTTCTGCAGGATCGACACGCGGTACTGCTCGACGAACAGCACCTTGTCCGCGGGCGTCACCGCCAGGATGATCACCGCGCCGCCAGGGTTGTTGCGTTCGGCGTACTCCCAGCGGCCGCGCCTGCGCAGGCTCAGCCAGCGGCCTTCATGCAGGGTTTCCACCGGGGCGTTGGCGTCGGCGGGGATGCGGCTGGCGGAGTCGTTCATCGGTCATCGGGTGCGGGAAAAACCAGCCGACATGGTGACCGTTCCCGGCGGCAGCGACAACCGGCTGGCCACGCCGGCAGGCGCGCCCCCGGGCTACAGCCACCGCGCGCGCTTGAGTCCGATGTAGATACCGCTGACGATGCTGGCCATCACCACGATGATTGCGGGGTAGGCCCATGGGCGGCTGAGCTCGGGCATGTGGGCGAAGTTCATGCCGTACCAACTGGTGAGCAGGGTCGGCGCGGCGAGCATGGCGGCCCAGCCGGCGAGCTTCTTCATCACCTCGTTCTGGCGCAGGCTGACCAGGGAGAGGTTCACGTTGATCGCGGCGGTGAGCATCTCGCGCATGGCGCCGATCGCCTCGTTGACGCGGAAGGCGTGGTCGTAGACGTCGCGGAAATACACGTGCAGTTCGTCGGGTATCAGGTTCGGGTGCAGCCGGATCAGCTGGTTGATGATGTCCTGCAGCGGCGCGACTGCCAGGCGCAGCGTCATCAGGTCACGCTGCATGTCGTACAGGCGGCGTATCGTGCTGCTCTTGAACGTCTCGCCGAAGATGTCGTGTTCCAGCTGGTGCACTTCCTCGCGGAAGTCGCGCACGATCGGCAGCAGGTTGTCGACGATGAAATCTAATACGCCGTACAGCCCGTAGCTGGGGCCGTTCGCCAGCAGCTCCGGCGCGTGTTCGCAGGTGCGCCGCGCCGGCGCGTAGGACTGCGAAGCGCCGTGGCGCACGGTGACCAGGTAGCGCGGGCCGAAGAAGATGTGCGTTTCGCCGAACGCCAGTTCGCCGCCGATCAGCTGCGCGGTCTGCACCACCAGGAACAGCGAGTCGCCGTAGGCCTCCAGCTTGGTGCGCTGGTGCGCGGCGTGCGCGTCCTCGATCGCCAGGTCGTGCAGGCCGAATTCGTCCTGGATCTTTTCCAGCAGCTCTTCGTCCGGCTCGTACAGGCCGACCCAGACGAAGGTGTCCGGTTCGGCCAGCACGTCGCTGATCGCGTCGATGGTGACGTCGCCGATCCGGCTGCCGTCCTTTCGGTAGGCGATGCAGTTGACCACCATGGGCTGGTCGCTGGTCGACGGTGCGCTCGACGGTGTGATCGGATTCATGCGCGCATCATGCCCCGCGCCAGTGGGCGGGGCAATTGGATTACCGGCGATGGCGGCGCAGGCTCCAGGCCAGCGCCAGCCAGCACGGCAGGGCGAACAGCAGCCACGGCTGGTTCTGCTGCACGGTGCCGGGCAGCAGGTGCAGCAGCACGGCGACCATGCAGGCAAGCAATTGCAGAGCGATCACGCCGTCGATGAAGCGCGAGGCGGCGTAGCCGCGGCGCGATCGCCACAGCGTGGGCAGCAGCAGGAAGGCCAGCGGGTTGAACAGCAGCAGGTTCGCGTTGGCCCACGCCGAGTGGTGGGTGGTCAGCGTCCACAGCGTCAGCAGCAACAGGCCGACCAAGCCGGCCGCGAGCAGGTACAACGTGCCGAGCAGGGCGTAGCCGGCGGGCCACCAGCGGCGGCTGAGCACGATCAGCGCGGCCAGCAGCAGCCCGGCCAGGGCCAGCGGCAGGCGTAGGTCGGGTGCGGCCGGTGGCGGCGCGTCCAACCGGTTCGGCGAGAGGAGCTGTTCGCTCTGCACGAGCGGCTGCAGGTTGCCGTGGCCATCGTCGATGCGCACCTCGCGCAGTTGCGCCTGCAACACCTCGGGCAGGAAGCTTTCCTGCCAGGCATCCAGCGGCTGGTCGGCATACGGCCCCAGGCCCAGGTCGAGCACCAGCATCAGCCAGGGTTGCGCGCTCATCAGGCGGACGGTCTGCTGGCGGTAGGTCATGCCGCCGCGACGGGCCTTCAGCCGGGTTTCCAGCACGCCGCCCAGCGCCTTGTCCAGCGCGTCGCGCACGCGGGTGGTGCAGTTGTCGACGTAGTAGTCGTAGTCGTAGCCGGCGTTCTCCGGGCGCAGGTTCCACAGCAGGAAGTCGCGCAGCGCGGCGGCCTGGTCGGCAGTCATCGCCAGTTGCTGGCGGGTGATCGAGCGGCCGGCCTCGACGTAGAAATTCTCGTCGAGGCCGCTCGGCGCGGCGTCCATCAGGTAGTGCATGCGGCCGCGGGCGAAGTTCAGCAGGAAGTTCTTCTCGCTGAAATCGAACACGCCGTAGTTGAAGTTGATCGCTTCGCCCGAGGCCGTGTCGCGCAGCTCGATCGCGTCGTGGCCGAAGCGCTCCCAGTAGGTTTCGCCGGGGCCGTAGGTGACCAGCGAGACTTCGAGGTTGGCGCCGGGGGCGTTGGCGACGCTGGCATGGGCAGGCGGGAGCAGGGCCAGCATCAACAGCGCGAGCAGCAGGAGGTTGCGGCCAATCAGGTTCATGCGGCTTACTGCTTGACCACGCGGAACTGCTGCACGCGGCGGTCGTCGGCTTCGGTGACGTGGAACAGGTAGTCGCCGATGCCGACCTCTTCGCCGACCTCGGGCAAGTGGCCGAATTCGGAGGTGACCATGCCGCCCACGGTGTCGTACTCCTCGTCGGAAAAATCGGCGCCGGTCTGCTCGTTGAAATCCTCGATCGGGGTCAGCGCGCTGACCAGCCAGTCGCCGCCGGGTTGCTCGTGCATCAACTCGGGCTCTTCCCCGTCGTCGTGCTCGTCGTCGATCTCGCCGACGATCTCTTCCAGTACGTCCTCGATGGTGATCAGGCCGGCGACGCCGCCGTACTCGTTGACCACCAGTGCCATGTGGTTGCGGCTGAGCCGGAATTCTTCCAGCAGCACGTTCAGGCGCATCGACTCGGGAATCAACACGGCCGGGCGCAGGATCGCGCGGATGTCGAAGTGTTCGGCGGCGCCGAAGTACTTCAGCAGGTCCTTGGCCAACAGGATGCCGAGGATTTCGTCCTTGTCCTCGCCGTGCACGGGGAAGCGCGAGTGGCCGGATTCGACCACGGCGGCGAGGATGTCGGGCAGCGGCGACTCGGCCGCCAGCATCACGATCTGCGCGCGCGGCACCATCACGTCGTCCACGCTCAGTTCGGTGACCTTGATCGCACCCTCGACCATGGTGAGGGTGTTCACGGACAGCAGTCCGTTGGTCTGGGCGGAACGCAACTCCTCGATCAGTTCGTCGCGGTTGCGCGGTTCGCCGGAAAACATGTGGCCCAGTCGATCCCACCAGGTTCGGTGGGCCGGGCCGCTGGTACTGCCGGGGTCGTCGCTCATTACTCGTTGGGATTCTGCCCGAAACCGGGCGGAAGGCCGATTCTAGCGGAAAATTTTTGACGATTCAGGGCCTTCGCTTTCATTTCGATGGCGGTGCAGGCAAGAGCACCCCACCCCAGCCCTCCCTGCCGCGCGGGGGAGGAAGCATGCCGAGCGCGGCTCAGGCGTACGGGTCGGCGATGCCCAAGCCCGCCAGGATGCGGGTTTCCAGCGCCTCCATCGCTTCGGCCTCGGTGTCCTCGATATGGTCGTAGCCGAGCAGGTGCAGTACGCCGTGGACGGTCAGGTGGGCCCAGTGGTCGCGCGCCGATTTGCCCTGTTCGGCGGCCTCGCGCAGCACCACCGGGGCGCAGATCGCCAGGTCGCCGATCAGCGGCAGGGCCACGCCTGGCGGCAGTTCGACAGGGAATGACAGTACGTTGGTGGCGTAGTCCTTGCCGCGATAGTCGCGGTTGAGCGCGCGGCCTTCGTCGGCGTCGACGATGCGGATCGCCAGCTCGGCCGGCTTGCGCCGTTTCGCGCCGCGCAGCGCCGCCTCGACCCAGCGGCGGAAGCTGGCCGGCGCGGGCAGGCCAGCGCGCGGCACGGCATAGCCGACGGCGAGCGTCACCGGTCCGCTCATTCGCCGTCCTCGTCCTTCTGTTCGAACGCCTCGTAGGCGCGCACGATCTTCGCCACCAGCGGGTGGCGCACCACGTCGCGCGAGGTGAAGAAGGTGAAGTTGATGCCGCTGACGCCGCGCAGCACCTCGATCGCCTGGCGCAGGCCCGAGCGCGTATTGCGCGGCAGGTCGACCTGGGTGACGTCGCCGGTGATCACCGCCACCGTGCCGAAGCCGATGCGGGTGAGGAACATCTTCATCTGCTCGACCGTGGTGTTCTGCGCCTCGTCGAGGATCACGTAGGAATCGTTCAAGGTGCGCCCGCGCATGTAGGCCAGCGGCGCGATCTCGATCACGTTGCGCTCGATCAGCTTGGCCACCTTCTCGAAGCCGAGCATCTCGTACAGCGCGTCGTACAGCGGGCGCAGGTAGGGATCGACCTTCTGGCTGAGGTCGCCAGGCAGGAAGCCCAGCTTCTCGCCGGCCTCGACCGCAGGGCGCACCAGGATCAGCCGCTGCACCCGGTTCGCCTCCAGCGCCTCGACCGCACTGGCGACGGCCAGGTAGGTCTTGCCGGTACCGGCCGGGCCCACGCCGAAGTTGATGTCGTGGCTGGCGATCGCATGCAGGTAGCGCGCCTGGTTCGGGCCACGGCCCTTGATCACGCCGCGCTTGACCTTGATCACCACTTCCTGGGCGCCTTCGGCGGCCGCGTCGGTGATCGCGTCGATGCCGGATTCGGCCAGTTGCAGGTTGATCCTCGCGCCGGTCAGTGCCTCGTCCTCGGTGGTGGCGTACAGCGCGCGCAACACCTTCTCGGTGGCCCTGGCGGGGGCATCCTCGCCGATCACCTGGAAGATGTTGCCGCGGTGGTTGATCTCCACGCCGAGGCGCAGCTCGACCTGGCGCAGGTGTTCGTCGAATGGCCCGCACAGGTTGGCGAGGCGGGCGTTGTCTTCGGGGTCGAGAATGAAATCGCGTTGATTGAGTTCGCTCATAGGGGCGCGAGAGTAGCGCGCCGCTGCTGGAAGAGCCATGACGACCGTCGGCCGTGACGGTCGCGATTTCACGGTTGCGTACAATTAAATATTAAATTAATTTATGCGCATGGCTACCTCGACCAAGCGTGCGAAAGCCGGGCGCCGCGCCGGACGTCCCAGCGGCGACGACCTGGACCTGCGCGCGCGCCTGCTGGATGCCGCGATCGCGCAGTTCGCCCGGGTGGGCATAGGCGCGACCCCGCTGCGCGCGATCGCCAGCGAGGCGGAGGTCACGCCCGCGATGCTGCATTACTACTTCGGCGACAAGCCGCGGCTGGTCCAGGCGCTGGTCGAGGAGCGCCTGTTGCCGGCCCTGGCGCCGCTGCGCGTGCAACTGGAACAGGCCGGCGACGATCCGCGGGTATTGATCGAGACTTTCGTGCGCGGCATCGGCGAGGTGGTGGCGCGCCATCCATGGCTGCCGCCGCTATGGGTGCGCGAGGTGCTGTGCGATGGCGGCGCGTTGCGCGAAGTGCTGTTCGCCCAGGCCGTTCCGGGCGTGCCGCAACTGCTGGCCCGGCGCTTCGCGGCGGCGCAGGCGGATGGACGGCTGAATGCCGATCTCGATCCGCGTCTGCTGGTCGTCTCGCTGGTCGGGCTGACCCTGTTTCCCGCCGCCGGTGCGCCGATCTGGCGGCGCGCGTTCGGCGCCGAGGGGCTGGGGCCCGAGGCCATGCTCAGACACACGCTTGCGCTGCTCGATCGTGGCACGGGTGCAGCCGGATCCGGAGAAACCGCATGAACGTCGCACGCACGATTCGTCGCTTGCCGCTGGCCATCCTGCTCGCGGTCGCCGGCCTTGCCGCCTGCAGCAAACAACCGCCGCAGGCGCTGGGCACGCTCGAATATGACCGCATCACCCTGCCGGCACCGGCCGCCGAACGCATCGTGGCGATCCAGGTGCGCGAGGGCGAACAGGTCGCGGCCGGGCAGCCGCTGCTGCAGCTAGATCCCGCGCATACCCGGTCCGAACTCGCCGCGGCCCAGGCGCAGGTGCGGCAGCAGCATGAAGTGCTGGCCGAACTCGAGACCGGCCCGCGCGTGGAGGACATCGACAGGGCGCGGGCGAACCTGGCGTCCGCGCAGGCGCAGGCGCGCGAGGCGCGTGCCTATTACGACCGGCTGGCTCCGCTGAAGGGCAAGGGTTATGTGGCTGCGGCCGATCTCGATCGGGCCCGGGCTGCGGCCGGCAACGCCGCGGGCCAGGTGGCGGCGGCGCAGGCCGCGCTCGACGAGCTGTTGCACGGCACCCGTCCCGAGCAGATCGCCCAGGCGCAGGCCGCCGTCGCGGCGGCGGAGGCGCAGGCCAGCGCGCAGCAGGTGCTGCTGGGCAAGTTGAACATCCTGGCGCCGCGCGCCGGGCGCGTCGACAGCCTTCCGTACAAGCTGGGCGACCAGGCACCGGTCGGCGCGCCGGTGGCGATCCTGCTGGCCGGCGATGCGCCGTACGCGCGCATCTACGTGCCCGAGCCGCAGCGCGCCGGGGTACGTGTGGGCGATGCGATCCAGGTGTTCGTGGCCGGCCGCGAGCAGCCGTATGCCGGCAAGGTGCGGATGATCCGCAGCGAGCCCGACTTCACCCCGTACTACGCGCTGATCGGTGACGACGCGGCGCGGCTGAGCTATCTCGCCGAGGTCGCGCTGGGCGCGGACGCGGCCGAGCTTCCGGCCGGCCTGCCGGTGCGCGTCGAATTCCGTGGGCCCGCGAAATGACCACCGATGCCGACGGCGTGGCCATCCGCGCGCGTGGCCTGACCCGGCGCTTCGGCAGACTGGTGGCGGTCGATCATGTCGACCTCGAAGTACCGGCCAGGCGCGTCTACGGCTTCCTCGGCCCGAACGGCTCGGGCAAGTCGACCACGATCCGCATGCTGTGCGGCCTGCTGACGCCGAGCGAGGGCGAGATCGAGGTGCTCGGCCTGCGCATCCCGGCGCAGGCCGACGAGCTGCGCCCGCACATCGGCTACATGACGCAGAAGTTCTCCCTGTTTGAGGACCTCAGCGTGCGCGAGAACCTGGAGTTCCTGGCCGCGATCCAGGGCGTGCCGAAGGCGAAGACGAAAGCCCGCATCGACGAACTGATCGGGCAGTACCACTTCGGCGACCGGCAGAAGCAGCTGGCCGGCACCATGAGCGGCGGCCAGAAGCAGCGCCTCGCGCTGGCCTGCGCGGTGATTCACGAACCGGAGCTGCTGTTCCTGGACGAGCCGACCAGCGCGGTCGACCCGGAATCGCGCCGCGATTTCTGGGAGAAGTTGTTCGAGCTGGCCGACATTGGCACCACGCTGCTGGTCTCCACCCACCTGATGGACGAGGCCGAGCGCTGCCATCGGCTGGCGATCCTCGACCGCGGCGCGCTGGTTGCCGACGGCACGCCGCATGAGCTGACCGCGCAACTGGAGGGGCGCACCTTCATCGTCGAAACGGACAACCCGCGCGCGGCCCAGCGCGTGCTGGTCGACGTGCCGGGCGTGCTCGGCGTGGCCCAGGTCGGCAATACCCTGCGCGTGCTGACCGATGCCGACGGCGCGACGCCGGACATGGACAAGGCGTTGGCCGCGGCCGGGCAGAAGGCCGGGCTGGCGGCGGCACCGCCGAACCTCGAAGACGTGTTCGTCGCCGCCACGCGCAAGGGTGACGGTGGCGAGGAGCGCGCCGCATGAACTGGCGCCGGCTGTGGGCGATCGTGGTCAAGGAGCTGCGCCAGATGCGCCGCGACCGCGTCACGCTGGCGATGATCGTGGGCATTCCGGTGATCCAGCTGGTCCTGTTCGGCTACGCGATCAACACCAACCTGCGCGGGCTCGATACCGGCGTCGTCGACCAGGCCAACACCGCCGGTTCGCGGGCGCTGGTGATGGACATGCTGGCCACCGGCGTGGTGGCGCCGGTAGCCAGGGCGGACACACCGCAGGAACTGATGGCGATGATCCGCCAAGGCCGCATCAGCATCGGCATCGTGGTGCCGCCGGATTTCGAGCGTCGCCGCATCGACGGCCGCGAACTGGCGCAGGTGCTGGTCGACGGCAGCGACACCGCGGTGCAGGGCGCCGCCGCGCAGCTTGCGCAGGTGCCGATCGACAGCGCCCGGCCGGACATGCGCGCGCCGCTGACCAGCACGCCGCCGGGCGGACGGATCAGCGTGGTCAGTTTCTACAACCCGCAGCGGCGCTCGGCGGTCAACATCGTGCCCGGCCTGATCGGGGTGATCCTGACCATGACGATGGTGCTGTTCACCGCCATCGCGATCGTGCGCGAACGCGAGCGCGGCAACATGGAATTGCTGATCGCCACGCCGCTGACCAGTTCCGAACTGATGGTCGGCAAGGTGCTGCCGTACGTCGCGATCGGCCTGGTGCAGACCAGCGTGGTGCTGGCGCTGGGCATGTGGCTGTTCGACGTGCCGATCCGTGGCAGCGTGCTCGACGTGTATCTCGCGTCCGGCCTGCTGATCCTGGCCAACCTCACGCTGGGCCTGCTGATTTCCACGCGTGCGCAGTCGCAGTTCCAGGCGATGCAGATGATGATCTTCGTGTTCCTGCCGTCGATCCTGCTGTCCGGCTTCATGTTCCCGTTCGCCGGCATGCCGAAGCTGGTGCAGTGGATCGCCGAGGTGTTGCCGCTGACCCACTTCCTGCGCCTGATCCGCGGCGTGATGCTGCGCGGCGCGGGCCTGTGGGAGATGTGGATCGACGTGCTCGCGCTGGCGGTGTTCACGCTGGTGATGATGGCGCTGGCGATACTGCGCTTTCGCAAGCGGCTGGATTGATCCGTTGCGCCGCGTGCGGCCAGTGGCTCACAGGGCGCGATGCATCACGTAGAGATCGGTCGGCCCGAGTTGTGCGTGACGGAACGCACCGGGCACCTGGCCGACGATGCGAAAGCCGTGGCGCTGCCACAGCCGCACGGCGGTGGTGTTGCTGGCGACGACGGCATTGAACTGCATCGCGGTGAAGCCGGCCTGTCGCGCCTGTTCCAGCGAGTGCTCGCATAACGTGGAGGCAATGCCCTGGCGGCGCGCTTGCGGCGCCACCATGTAGCTGCCGTTGGCCACGTGGTTACCCGGTCCCATCTGGTTGGGCGCCAGCCGGTAACAGCCCAGTACCTGGCCGTCGCGTTCGGCCACGAAGCAGCGTGCCGGCGGCGTGGTCCAGATGGTGCGGGCCTGTTCGAGGCTCATGTCGAGCGGGTAGGTGTAGGTGTCGCCGGCAGCAACGATGGCCTGGAAAAAGGGCCACACGCGCACGAATTCATCCGCGCCGATTTCCCGGGTCACCAGATCGCTCACGAAGCGAGCGCCTCCGGTTCGTCGACCGGTTTCACCCGTCCGCGCAGCGAATTGCTCATCGCCTCGGTGATCTCCACGTCGACGAACTGGCCGATCAGGCGCGGGTTGCCGGCGAAGTTCACGTAGCGCATGTTCTCGGTGCGGCCGCTGAGTTCGTCCGGATTGCGCGTGCTTGGCTTTTCCACCAGCACGCGCTGCACGGAGCCGACCATCGCCTCGTTGATCTTCTTCGCGTTGGCGTTGATCGCGGCCTGCAGGCGCGCCAGCCGTTCGTGCTTCACCTCCATCGGGGTATCGTCGGCGAGCTTGGCCGCCGGCGTGCCGGGGCGGGCGGAGAAGATGAAGGAGAAGCTCTGGTCGAAGCCGACGTCGTCGATCAGCTTCATGGTCTTCTCGAAATCCGCTTCGGTCTCGCCAGGGAAGCCCACGATGAAGTCGGACGAGACGCAGATGTCCGGCCGCACCGCACGCAGCTTGCGGATCTTCTGCTTGAATTCCAGCGCGGTGTAGCCGCGCTTCATCGCGCCGAGGATGCGGTCGGAGCCGGCCTGCACCGGCAGGTGCAGGTAGTTCGCCAGCTGCGGCACGTTGGCGTAGGCCTCGATCAGCGAGTCGGAGAACTCCAGCGGGTGCGAGGTGGTGAAGCGGATGCGGCCGATGCCGTCGATCTGCGCGATCGCGTGGATCAGCACGGCAAGATCGGCGATGCCGCCATCGTGGGTCGGGCCGCGGTAGGCGTTGACGTTCTGGCCGAGCAGGTTGACTTCGCGCACGCCCTGCGCCGCAAGCTTGGCCACTTCCACCAGCACGTCGTCGAAGGGACGGCTGATCTCCTCGCCGCGGGTGTACGGCACCACGCAATAGCTGCAGTACTTCGAGCAGCCTTCCATGATCGAGACGAAGGCGGTCGGGCCCTCGGCGCGCGGCTCGGGCAGGCAGTCGAACTTCTCGATCTCCGGGAAGCTGATGTCGACCTGCGGCAAGCCGCTGGCACGCTGCGCCTCGATCAGCTGGGGCAGGCGATGCAGGGTCTGCGGCCCGAACACCAGGTCGACGTAGGGCGCGCGCTTGACGATCGCCGCGCCTTCCTGCGAGGCCACGCAGCCGCCGACGCCGATCAGTACCGGCTTGCCGTCCTTCTTGTGCTGCTTCCAGCGGCCGAGCTGGCTGAAGACCTTTTCCTGCGCCTTTTCGCGGATCGAACAGGTGTTGATCAGGATCACGTCCGCCTCGGACTCGTCCTGGGTCAGCTCCAGGCCATGCGAGGCCTTCAGCACGTCGGCCATCTTGGCCGAGTCGTACTCGTTCATCTGGCAGCCGTGGGTCTTGATGAAAAGCTTGCCGCTCATGGCTTGAGGCACCGTGGTTTCGTGAGGCATGACGCAGGGTCCGCCGAACCGCGCAGTTTACCCGCGTGAAGGCGCGCCTGCCAGTAATTCGACATGACGGATCAAGCACTTGCGCCGGCCGGGCGTGGTCCCTCGGCAGTGCATGCTCCGACAAGCGCTGCATGGTTCGGAGCAGCGGTCCACAAAATCACCGGCGCGCACTTGGCGATGACAGCGCATGGCGGCACACTGCGCCCATGTTCGGCGTCGCAAGCCATGGGGGAAGCGCCGATCGGCCTGCCGGGGGCTTCCCATTACGTTCGATCCTTTGCGGGGTCGCGTTCGTCTGCGCGCTGCTGTGGTGGCCGGCGGCGCGAGCCGGTGTCCTGTATCAATGTGCCGGTGCCAGCGGCGAGACGGTATTCAGCAGCAGCAAAGTCGGGTATCACCGCTGCAAGGCGATCAGCAGCTATGCCGCGCCCACGTCACGGCGTCGGGCGCCGCCGCCCCAGGCGTCGTTGACCCGGGTGACCGGTTCGGTCGCGACCACAGCGCGCAACCTCTCGGCGGACGGTACCGAATCGACCTCGCTGACCGGCGTGCGCGGGACGGTCGAAACCAGCGCACTTCGCATCGGCGAAGCCCAGGCGGAACAGACGTCGCTGGCAGCGGTGCAGGGCTCGGCCGAGACCCGCACGAAACCTCCAGTGGCTGCTGCCGGCGTACCAGGGCAATGGAGCTACCGCGAATCGCATACGACCGCGGCAGCGGCTGCGCCGATGGCGGATGACTCGGCGGACAAGGTCCTGCGCGGCGCGGTGTACCGCATCGTGCGCGCGGACGGCAGCGTGGAGTACACCAACCTGCGTCCCGCTGGCGGCAAGGGCCATGCGGTGACCATGCTGTTCACCTATATCGCCACCTGTGCCGCGTGCAACCTGCATTCGACGATACGCTGGGGCAGCGTGTCGCTCAACCTCACCGCGTACGCGGACACGATCCGCGCGGCCAGCATCGAGTACGGCGTCGACGAGGCGTTCCTGCGCGCGATCATCCACGCCGAGAGCGCGTTCAATCCGCGCGCGCTGTCACTCAAGGGTGCGCAAGGGCTGATGCAATTGATGCCGGGTACGGCCAGCGACATGGGCGTGCTGGATGCCTTCAATTCCGATCAGAACATCCGCGGCGGTGCGCGTTATCTGGGCCTGCTGCTGCGCGACTTCGACGGCAACGAGCGGCTGGCCGCCGCAGCCTACAACGCCGGTCCCGGTGCGGTGCAGCGTTACAAGGGCGTGCCGCCGTACGCCGAGACCCAGGTGTATGTGGAGCGCGTGGACACCTTGCGCAGGCGCTACGGTGCAGCGATCCATCCGCCGCTGGCATCGCGCGGGCCGGGTTGATTCCCGCCGGCGCCGGCCGGATCCACGAATTCAATTGTCCAGCTCGGCGCTGGCGCTCATGGCGGGGCGCTGGGCCAGGGTGACTTCGACGTGGAATGGATTGCCGTTGCGCAGGCCCGAGACCTGCACCTTGCTGCCGGGCTTGAGCGCGGCCTCGTGCCGGCGCAGATCGGCCGGGTCGAGGATGTCGTCGGTGCCGATGCTGAGCAGGATGTCGCGCGGCCGGATGCCGGCCAGCGCGGCCGGGCTGCCGGGATAGACCACGGTGACCAGGGCGCCGCGCGCCGCTGCCGGCAGGCCGCCATTGGCCGCCACCGGCACGAACGCGTAGTCGGCGCCGAGCCAGCCGCGCACCACGTGGCCGGTGGCGATGATCTGGTCCAGCACCTTCTTGGCGGTGGTGACCGGAATCGCGAAGCCGATGCCTTCGGCGCCGGCGGCCTTGCCGATCAGCAAGGTATTGATGCCGACCAGCTCGCCTTCGGCGTTGACCAGCGCGCCGCCGGAATTTCCCAGGTTGATGGCCGCGTCGGTCTGGATGAAATCCTCCGCGCTGGAACCATTGAGCTGGCGGCCGATCGCGCTGACGATGCCCATCGTGACGGTCTGGTTGAGGCCGAGCGGATTTCCGATCGCCAGCACCACGTCGCCGGGGCGCAGTTGCTGTTCGGCGATGTGGATCACCGGCAGGTTGCTGGCTTCGATCTTCAGCACCGCCAGGTCGGATTCCTCGTCCGCACCGACCAGGCTCGCCTTGGCGATGCGGCCGTCGTACAGCAGCACCTGGATGTCCGCGGCGTGCGCGATCACATGATTGTTGGTCAGCACATAGCCCTGTCCCTGGGCGCTGACGATGACACCGGAACCCAGGGTCTGCTCGCGGTGCTGGAAGGTGGTGGGCTGGCCGCCGAACAATTGCTGCAGCACCGGGTTGTCGTACATCCGCACGGCCTGCTCGGTGACGATCTTGTTCGCATAGATGTTGACCACCGACGGCGCCGCGGCAGCCACCGCGTCGGCGTACGAGACCGGGCCGTTGCCGACGTGGCCTTGGCTGGCGTGCTGTGCCGGCGGCGCGGTCAGGCCGAAGCGTTCGCGCAGACGTTCGCCGCTGCCGGGCCAGAACAGGCCGACCACGAAGGCCATGGCCAAGCCGAGGACGGCGAAGCGCGCGATGAAGAGGAGCGTGCCGGCGGCATGTTTCATGTCGAAAGGAAAGGGTCCCGGCAATCGTGGCGAGTGTTGCGGCGGCTGGACTTCGCCGCGATGCGGTTTATTGTACGGGGCGGGGCCTGACGCTACACTAACGCGATTTTTGCGGGGCCCCAAACCCCACTGGCATGACATTGCAAGTACCGGAGAGCCTGATGGCGAACGAAGTCGTCGATCATGGCCGCCGCCGCTTCCTGACAGCAACCACCGCGGTGGTTGGTGGCATCGGAATCGTGTCGGCGGCTGTGCCCTTCATCAAGTCGTGGGAACCCAGCGCGCGCGCCAAGGCCGCTGGCGCTCCGGTCACCCAGTCGCTGGCCAAGATCGAGGCGGGGCAGATGCTGACCGTGTCGTGGCGCAGCCTGCCGGTGTTCGTGCTCAACCGCACCAAGGCACAGCTGGCCACGCTGCCGCAGGTCGATTCGCGCCTGGTGGACCCCAAGTCCGACGGCGCCTCCGCCGACCAGCAACCGAAGTACGCGCAGAACGAGGCACGCTCGATCAAGCCGGAATGGCTGGTGGTGATCGGCATCTGCACGCACCTGGGCTGCGTGCCCGACTTCGTGCCCGAGATCAAGCCCGAGCCGTTCGACCCGGAGTGGAAGGGCGGCTTCTACTGCCCCTGCCACAAGTCGCGCTACGACCTGGCCGGTCGCGTCTACGCCGGCGTGCCGGCGCCGAAGAACCTGCCGGTGCCGCCGTACCATTTCATCGACGACAGCACCATCCAGATTGGCGTGGATCCGAAGGAGGCTGGCTAATGGCCAACGTATTCACGAGCATCGGTGACTGGGTCAACGAGCGCGCACCGGGCATGATGCCGATGTATCGCGCGCACATGACCGAATACTACGCACCGAAGAACTTCAACCTCTGGTACTACTTCGGTTCGCTGGCGCTGCTGGTGCTGGTCAACCAGATCGTCACCGGCATCTTCCTCACCATGAACTACAACCCGAGCGCGGCGGGAGCCTTCGCCTCGGTCGAGTACATCATGCGTGACGTGGAGTGGGGCTGGCTGATCCGCTACATGCACTCCACCGGCGCCTCGCTGTTCTTCGTGGTGGTGTTCCTGCACATGTTCCGCGGCATCATGTACGGCTCGTACAAGAAGCCGCGCGAGCTGGTGTGGCTGCTCGGCATGCTGATCTTCCTGGTGCTGATGGCCGAAGCGTTCATGGGCTACGTGCTGCCGTGGGGCAACATGTCGTTCTGGGGCGCCAAGGTGATCATCTCGCTGTTCGGCACGATTCCCTACATCGGCGGCGACCTGGTCGAGTGGATCATGGGCGACTTCCTGCCGGCCGATGCCACGCTGAACCGCTTCTTCGCGCTGCACGTGATCGCGCTGCCGATCGTGCTGCTGCTGCTGGTGGTGCTGCACATCGCCGCGCTGCACGAGGTGGGCTCGAACAACCCGGACGGCGTGGAGATCAAGAAAGGTCCCAAGGGCAACCGCTGGGATGCGCTGAAGCCGACCGACGGCATCCCGTTCCATCCGTACTACACGGTGAAGGACCTGGTCGGCGTGGGCTTCTTCCTGCTGATCGCCGCGTTCATCATCTTCTTCGCGCCGACCTTCGGCGGCTGGTTCCTGGAACACGACAACTTCATTCCGGCGAACAACCTAGCGACACCGTCGCACATCAAGCCGGTGTGGTACTTCACCCCGTTCTACGCGATCGTGCGCATGATCCCGTCCTTCCTCGGCTCGGCCGTGTGGGGTGTGATCGCGATGTTCGGCTCGATCGGCGTGCTGTTCGCGATGCCGTGGCTGGATCGCGGCAAGGTCAAGTCGATCCGCTACCGCGGCACCGGCTTCAAGGTGGCGCTGGGCCTGTTCGTGCTGTCGTTCTTCATGCTCGGCGCGGTGGGCGCGGGCATCACCGCCGAGGTGATCCCGGTCTGGTTCGGCGACATCGACGTGACGTTCTGGGAGAACCTGTTCGGCCGCGTGATGACGGCGATCTACTTCGGGTTCTTCGCATTCCTTTGGGCCTATACATACTTCGGCTGGGAAAAGACCAAGCCGGTTCCGGAACGGGTGACGACGCATGACTAAGCGGCAGCTGCTAATGAAGCGATACATCTTCCCGGTGGCGTTGGCGTTCAGTCTGATCGTCGGCAGCGTGTCGGTGCATGCGTCGGAGGAAGGCGGCCTGCCCCATGCCGGCACCAATGTGCAGGACCAGGCTTCGCTGCAGCGGGGCGCCAAGCTGTTCTTCAACTACTGCGTCGGCTGCCACTCGCTGAAGTACATGCGTTACGAGCGGATCGCCAGCGACCTGGGGCTGACCGAGCAGGACGTGATGCAGAACCTCAACTTCACCGGCGCCAAGTTCGGTGAAACCGTGGTTTCGCACATGCCGGAAGAGTCGGCCGCCAAGTGGTTCGGCAAGGCTCCGCCGGACCTGTCGCTGGAAGTGCGCGCAAAGGGCGCCGACTGGGTCTACGCCTACCTCAACTCGTTCTACCTGGACCCGAGCCGCCCGGTGGGTTGGAACAACACGGTGTTCCCGAACGCGTCGATGCCGTTCCCGCTGTGGGAGCTGCAGGGCCTGCAGACTGCGGAAATGAAGCCGGCCAAGGCTGGCGAGGATCCGGCGGTGGAGAAGCTGGTGCTGTCGCAGCCGGGCAAGCTGACCCCGGTGCAGTTCCAGCAGGCCACTCGTGACCTGACGGCCTTCCTGGAATACGCTTCCGAACCGGCTGCTTTGCAGCGCCATCACTACGGTATCTGGGTGCTGCTGTTCCTGGCGTTCTTCACCTTCCTGGCCGCCATGCTGAAGAAGGAATACTGGAAGGACGTCCACTGAGCCCGGATGGCATTATCCGACTGCGGCGGCCACGAGCCGCCGCAGTCGTCTCACCGATGGGGAATCGCGCATGGTCCCAAGCGCTCGCTCGCGTAGCGTACTGACGCTCTACACCACCGCCGACGACGTGCAATGTCATCGCGCCCGGCTGGTGCTGGCCGCCAAAGGGGTCAGCTATGAACGGGTCCTGGTGGATCCGGCCAAGCCGCCGGAAGACCTGGTCGACCTGAACCCGTATGCCAGTACGCCGACCCTGGTCGATCGCGACCTCACCCTGTTCGATACTTCGGTGGTCTGCGAATACCTCGACGAGCGCTACCCGCATCCGCCGCTGATGCCGATCGATCCGCAGTCGCGTGCGCGTCTGCGGGTGGCCGCGGTACGCATCGAGAAGGACTGGCTGACCGAGGTGGACATCATCCGCGCCGGCGGCCGGCCCGCGGATGCAGCGCGCAAGCGCCTGCGCGGACACCTGCTGTCCTCGGTCCCGCTGTTCAAGGCCGCGAAATTCTTTCTCAACCCGGAAATGAGCCTGGCCGACTGCCTGGTGGCGCCGGTGATCTGGCGGCTGCCCTGGCTGGGCGTGGATCTGGGGCGCGAGGGCAAGCCGGTGATCGATTACGGCGAGCGTTTGTTCCATAGTCAGGGTTTTGCGCGCAGCATGACCGATCAGGAAAAGGCGATGCGGCAAGTCCATGAGCAAGAATGAAGCAGTACCGATGACCACCAATCGCCCGTACCTTCTGCGGGCGATCTATGACTGGATCAGCGACAACAACCTGACCCCGTACGTGCTGGTCGACGCGGGGTTCGCCGGCGTGCGGGTGCCGCCGCAGGTGGTCAAGAACGGCCAGGTGGTGCTCAACCTGGCGATGCGCGCGGTGGCGAACCTCGATCTCGGCAACGAGTGGATCAGTTTCCAGGCGCGTTTCTCCGGGGTCAGCCAGGCGATCCAGATCCCGGTGCAGGCCGTGCTGGCGCTGTACGCGCAGGAGAACGGCCAGGGCATGATGTTCCCGGCCGAGGAGGAAGGCGGCGACACGCCGCCGCCCGCTCCAGGACCCGACGACACCACGCCGGCGCCGGGTGCCGATGACGCTGGCGGCGACAAGCCGAAGCGCAGCACGCCGCATCTGCGGGTGGTCAAGTAGGAATCCGCCGCCGCGTTCGCCCGCTCCGGCGAACGCCAGCGGTGTTCAGTTCAACCGGTCGCGCGGACGCGGGCGCAGCGGCACGACGTTGCCGGATGGCGAGGGCAGGGTGCCCCTTGCGGCGACCTCCTGGTGCGGCAGCAGTTCGATCGTGGGCAGGCTCAGGCTGCTGAGCGCGTTGCCGATCATCCACAGCCGGCCCGGCTCGCGGTCGTGGCCGTCGATGCTCACCTCGAAGCCGTAGCAGCGCTCGATCACGCGCAAGCCGTTGACGCGGCGCAGGCGCACGCCGCGCAGGCCGACGGTTTCGTCGAGCAGTTGCAGGCCGTGCTGCTGGCATTGCTGGCGTGCCTCCTGCACGGCGCGTTCGCGCGCCGAGCTGAGCTTCAGCCACAGCCCCACGATGGCGCCAAGCGCCAGCAGCAGCAACAGGTTGGAAAGGTCGCTCATCCCCGCAGTGTGTGGGCGCAAGCGACCGGGTGCAAGCTGGCGTTCAGTCCAGTTGCAGGCGCAGCGACAGGTCGACGGCGCGCACATGCTTGGTCAGTGCGCCGACCGAGATGAAGTCGACGCCGGTGTGCGCGTATTCGCCGATCGTGCGCAGATCGACGTTGCCGGATACCTCCAGCGGCACGCGGCCGGCGGTGTGCTGCACCGCCTCGCGCATCTGCGCCAGCTCGAAATTGTCCAGCATGATCCGGTCCACGCCGGCCTGCAGCGCCTGCTCCAGTTCGTCGAGGTTCTCGACCTCGACCTCGAGCAGCAGGTCCGGGTGCAGCCGACGTGCCGCCTGCACGGCGGCGGCGATGCTGCCGGCGGCGATGATGTGGTTTTCCTTGATCAGGATCGCGTCGTACAGGCCCATGCGCTGGTTGTGGCCGCCGCCGCAGCGCACCGCGTATTTCTGCGCCAGGCGCAGGCCGGGAATGGTCTTGCGGGTGTCCAGCACGCACACCGCGGTGCCGGCAACGGCGGCGACATACTCGGCGGTCACCGTGGCGGTGGCGGACAGCAGTTGCAGGAAGTTGAGCGCCGAGCGTTCCGCGGTCACCAGCGAACGGGCATGTCCGGACAGGCGGCAGATCACCGTGTCGGGGGCGACCCGGTCGCCGTCGCGGACCTGCCAGTCGATCCGCACGGCCGGGTCGAACCGGCGGAAGCAGGCGTCGAACCATGCTGTGCCGGCGATCACCGCCGCATCGCGGCAGGTCAGCACGGCGTGGGCCCGGGCGTCGATCGGCAGCAGTTCCGCGGTGGCGTCGCCCTGGCCGAGGTCTTCGGCGAGGGCACGTTCGATATCGATGGCGATCTGGGCGGCGTCCGGCGCCGCGAACGATGGAGCCTGGCTCATTCGGCGGCCGTATCAGCGGGCGGCACGGCGTCGGGCTGGCTCAGCTTGTCGACGATGGCGCTCATCGCGCGGTCGAACAGCGCGTTGGCGGCGAGCATGCGGGCCTGGCCGTCGGTGAGCAGCGCGGTCAGCTCCTGCGGCGAGTAGTCCGCCACCTTCAGGCCGCGCCGGTTGACGAACAGGTAGCGGCCGCTCATCGGGCTGATCCACGACAGCTTGGCGCGGGTCATCGGCTCGTCGGGCAGGCAGAATTCCAGCCAGGTGCCGGGTTGCAATGCCTGCACCTGGTGCCATTCCGGGCTGTCCAGCGGCGCCTCGGCGAGGTCTTCTTCGACGCTGTCCTGCGGCGCGGTGCCCTGGTCGATGACCGGCTGGATGCTGTCGGGGATCGCCAGCATGGCGGCGTCTTCGTCGACGGCGACCACCTCGGCGGCATCCAGCGTTTCGCCCAGCTGCTGCCGGTAATAGGTATGCAACTGGCCCAGCAGGCGTTCGATGTCCTGTTCCTGGAATGCCACGTTGGCCAGGCCCTGGCGCAGCGCACGCTCGATCCCGGGCAGCATCTGCCGCAGCATCTGCCGGCTTTCCGGGCTGGTGGCCGGCTTGGTGCTGGCGATGAAGTCGTCGACGAAACGCAGCGCGCTCTTGAACTCGGGCGAGGTTTCGCCCTGGCGCAGCAGGGTCAGCACCAGATGGTTGGCCCAGGCGCGGGCCAGCACGCCGTGCACCAGCGGCGGCAGCTTGTGCTCGCCGATGCGGTCGAGGATCTCGCGGGCGGCGCGGCGGCGCGCCTGCTCGAGTTTTTCGCGGCCCCGGGTGGATTCGGCCACGCGCTGCTCGGCCAGTTCGGAGCGACGCTTGTTGACGTCCTGGAACTGCTGCAGATCGACCAGCAGGCGCTCGAAGACGCCCATGTCGTCGTCGAAGTCATGCAGCAACTGGTCGACGATCGACTTCACCTTGTCGTACAGGCGATGGTCCCGGTCGGATTCCTCCGACCAGCTCTTGGCCTGTTCGGCCAGGCAGTCCAGCAGCCGCCGCGCCGGATGCTGGCGATGCGCGAACAGCTTGCGGTCGAGGATCGCCGCCTTGAGGTAGGGGATCTGCAACCGCGCCAGCATGACTTGCATGGCGGCGGGCAGGTTGCGGTCTTCCAGGATGAATTCGAACAGCATGCCGACCAGGTCGATGGTGTCCTCATCGATGGTCGCGACATGGCTGGGTTTCTCGCCGCGCAGCGCGCCGATCTGGGTCAGCAACTGACCCTTCAGCTGCAGCACTTCGCGAGTGAGCGCGGCGGCATCGTCCGGCTGCGCGTACGGCAACGGGCCGGCGCTGGCAATCTGGCTCTGCAGCACGCTGAGCGCGCCGAGCAATTCGTTCGCCGACGGCAGCGGGCCGCTCGACAACGCGTGCATGCCGACGTTGCCGCCGACGGCCGGACCGCGGCGTGCGCTGAACAGCGCATGCAGGGTCTGCAGCAGGTCGCTGGGGATGTCGCCGGCGGCCTCGTCCGTCGCCTGGCCGGCGGCGCCTGCGGCCTTCGCGTCGCCACGCGGCACTTCGTGGCGCAACTGCGGCAGCACGCCGGCGCGCACCAGCTCGGTATTGATTTCCTGGTAGAGATCTTCCAGCGACGACAGCACGTAGCGGTCGAACAGCTTGTAGATGATCAGCTTGACCCGCATGTCGGCGCTGAGTTCGTGCAACGCCTGGCGGAATGCCTGCGCCAGGATCGCCGGAGCCACCGGATTGCTGGCGTCCTCGACCTTGCGGCCACCGCAGATCACCGACAGCCGCTGGTTGACCGCAAACAGGTCGCGCGACAGGCGCGATTCGTTCTTGCCGATCATGCTGGTGATCGCCAGCGACTCTTCCAGCTCGTTGTCGGCCACCAGCGTCAGTTCAACCGCGCCAAACGACGTCGACGAGCCGGACGACTGCTGCGGATGGGCCAGTTCGCCGATATGGCGGCTGATCGCGCCCAGGAAGCTGCGTTCCACCGCCGGACGGCGTTTGCGCACCTCGCGCATGCCGTCGAAGTAATGCATCTGGGCCGCATTGTTCTCGGCTTTCTCGGCCAGGTCGAACAACGCGTCGTCGACGTGCTCGAAGGCGTTGCCCACCCATTGCTGCAAGCGCTTGCTGGCGATGCTGCGCACGGCACCCAGCAACTCGCCGACGCGCTCGCTGGCCGGGTCCAGGCGCTGGCTCAGATTGATGACTCGGGATGGATCACTGGCTTCGTTCATCGCCAAACCCCTGAAGCATTGCGATGCGCAGCTGAACCCAGGACGGGCCGCGCAGGTGTCGACGATAAGGCAAAGCGGGTGTCCGTGTCATGCGCGGGTATCCGCCTGGAACCGCCGGTATGCTTCAGGCTGCGGGGAAGCCGGTCAGCTGGGTGGTGCCGATGCCTTCCTCCGGCAACATCACCGGAATGCCGTCCTCGATCCGGTAGATCACCTTGTGGTCGGTGGTGATCAGGCCTTCACTGATCCGTTCGCGCACGGCGACTCCCGCCACGGTGTCGACCTTGCCGGCCCCGATGGCGTCATTCAGCGCATCGAGTTCGCGCTTGCCCAGCGGGCGCAATGGCATTTTGCTGACCGGGCAGCACAGGATGTCGAGTAGGCGCTTGTCCATGGATCGCTTGGGTGTGCCGGGGTAGGGAAAGCCCGTACAATAGCCGTTTTTGGACGGTCCGGCCATGACAGGAACAAGCAGACCACGCGTTGGCGTCGTGATGGGTTCGCGTTCGGATTGGGAAACCATGCAGCACACCGCGAACGTGCTGACCGAGCTGGGCGTGGCGCATGAAGTGCAGGTGGTTTCCGCCCATCGCACACCGGATTTGCTGTTCAGCTACGCCGAGCAGGCCCCGGCGCGTGGCATCCAGGTGATCATCGCCGGCGCCGGCGGCGCCGCCCACCTGCCCGGCATGCTGGCGGCGAAGACCCGCCTGCCCGTGTTCGGCGTGCCGGTGCAGTCGAAGGCGCTGAACGGGATGGATTCGCTGCTGTCCATCGCGCAGATGCCGGCCGGCATCCCGGTCGGCACCCTGGCGATCGGCCGTGCCGGCGCGGTGAACGCTGGCTTGCTGGCCGTGGCGGTGCTGGCCTTGCACGATCCGGCGCTGGCCGCGTCGCTGGACAATTGGCGCGCACGCCAGACCCAAGCCGTGATCGAGCAGCCGGACCCGCGCCGGTGAGCGAACGGCGACAGCCCGTGCTGGGCGTACTCGGCGGTGGGCAGCTGGCCCGCATGCTGGCGCTGGCGGCGGCACCACTGGGCGTGAAGACCCTGGCGGTGGACAGTTCCGCCGACGCCTGTGCGGGGCAGGTCGCGCCGCTGGTGGTGGCCGACTGGACCGACTACGCCGCCCTGGAGGCATTTGCCGCCAGGGTCGACGTGGTCACCTTCGATTTCGAGAACGTGCCGGCCGAGACGGCACACTGGCTGGCCGAACGGGTGGCGGTATTCCCCGCACCGCAGGCGCTGGCGGTGGCGCAGGATCGGCTGGCCGAGAAGACCCTGTTCCGCGAGTGCGGCCTGCCCACCCCGGACTTCATGACGGTGGATACGCGCGAACAGCTGGATCAGGCGCTGACTGCGGTCGGCACTCCGGCGATCCTGAAGACGCGCCGGCTCGGCTACGACGGCAAGGGCCAGTTCCGCTTGCACAAGCCGGCGGACGCGGATGCGGCGTGGGCCGCGCTTGGTGCGCAGGCGTCGAAACACGGCCTGATCCTGGAGGCGTTCGTGCCGTTCGAACGCGAGCTTTCGGTGCTTGCCGTGCGCAGTCGCGATGGCGATTTCCGCACCTGGCCGCTGACCCGCAACTGGCACGTCGATGGCGTGCTGTCGATGAGTCTGGCGCCGGCGCCGGACATCGAGCTGCTGCAGCCGCGCGCCACCGAACTGGCCCGCACGCTGGCCGAGCGGCTGGGTTACGTCGGCGTGTTCGCGCTGGAGCTGTTCGTCAGGGACGGCGAGCTGCTGGGCAACGAGATGGCGCCGCGCGTGCACAACTCCGGCCACTGGACCATCGAGGGCGCGCACACCAGCCAGTTCGAGAACCATGTGCGCGCGGTGCTTGGCCTGCCGCTGGGCGACACCGGTGCGCGCGGCATGTCGGCAATGTTCAACTGGATCGGCGAGCTGCCCGACACCTCGGCGGTACTGCAGGCGGTCGACGCGCACTGGCACGATTACGGCAAGCAGGCCCGGCCGGGTCGCAAGGTAGGCCATGCCACGGTGTGCGCGCCGGATGCCGGTCAGCTGGCGGCGCGATTGGGCGGGATTGCCAGTGCGCTCGGGCGCGAGGTGCAAGTGGCGCCGGTGCTGCCGGAACTCGGTTGAGCCGGGCGCAGGCGCGGGCATGAAAAACGGAGCCGCGGGGGGGCTCCGTTCTTGTTTCAGCCGGGGATCAGGCCAGGTTGCTGGCCGCGAATTCCCAGTTCACCAGGTTCCAGAACGCTTCCACGTATTTTGGGCGGGCGTTGCGGTAGTCGATGTAATAGGCGTGTTCCCACACGTCGGTGGTGAACAACGGCTTGTCGCTGCCGGTGATCGGGGTGGCCGCGTTCGAGGTGTTGACGATGCCGAGCGAGCCGTCCGGGCGCTGCACCAGCCAGGTCCAGCCGGAGCCGAAGTTGCCGGCGGCGGACTTGCTGAACTCTTCCTTGAACTTGTCGAACGAGCCGAACGCCTTGTTGATCGCGTCGGCCAGCTTGCCGCTCGGTGCGCCGCCGCCCTTCGGACTCATCGAATTCCAGTAGAACGTATGGTTCCAGATCTGTGCGGCGTTGTTGAACACGCCGCCGGATGACTTCTTGATGATTTCCTCGAGCGGCGCGTTCGCGAACTCGGTGCCTTCGATCAGCTTGTTGAGGTTGGTCACGTAGGCCTGGTGGTGCTTGCCGTAATGGTATTCCAGCGTTTCGGCGGAAATGTGCGGCTCCAGAGCGTTCTTTTCGTACGGAAGCGGAGGAAGTTCGATCGCCATGATGAGGCTCCTTAGCGTTGGCTGGGGGAGATGTGTCGGCGCAGCAAACGGCAGCCGACGGGTGACTGATACAATATCGGTCTGCCTGCATTGTAAAGATGAAACACCGAGCTATGGACATCAACGAGCAAATCAAGGCGATGCTGGCCGCGCATCCCATCGTGCTTTTCATGAAAGGCACGCCCGAATTTCCGATGTGCGGCTTTTCCAGTCGTGCGGCCCAGGCGCTGACGGAAGCCGGCGCCGTGTTCCATGCGGTGAACGTGCTGGCCGATCCGCAGATCCGCGCAGCGCTGCCGCATTTCTCGAACTGGCCGACCTTTCCGCAGTTGTTCATCCAGGGCGAGCTGATCGGCGGTTGCGACATCATCGAGGACCTGAACTCCGCCGGCGAGTTGTCCCGCATGGCCAGCGACGTGGCCGGGGTGGCGCCTTGACGATGCTGCCCGTTTCACGATTGCCCGCAGGTTGGCAGACGACCGCCGATACCCTTGCCGATCGCGTGGTGCTGGTCACCGGCGCCTACGGCGGCCTCGGCGGGGCGGTGGCGCGCGCGGCATCGCGCGCCGGCGCCACGGTGGTGATCACCGGCAAGCGCAAGCGCCAGCTGGAACAACTGTACGACGCGATGCTGGCCGAAGGCCTGGCCGAGCCGGTAATCCATCCGCTGGACATGGAGGTGGCCACGCCGCGCGAATACGCCGCGCTGGCCGAGGGGCTGGAACGCGACTTCGGCCGGCTCGACGGCATCGTGCACGCCGCCGTCAGTTTCGGCGGATTGACGCCGATAAGCATGCACAAGCCGGATGCCTGGCTGCGCGCGATGCACGTCAACGTGAACGCGCCGTTTGCGCTGACCCAGGCCTGCCTGCCGCTGCTGACCAAGGCCGGCGACAGCGCCGTGGTGTTCGTGCTGGACGACTCCGAACTGCTGCAGCGTGCGCACTGGGGCGCTTACGGCGCGTCAAAGGCGGCGCTCGAACGGTTCGTGGCGATCCTGCATGAGGAAACCGATAGCAGCACGTTGCGTACCCATGCGATGCTGCCCGGGCCGATGCGCACGGCGCTGCGGCAACTGGCGTATTTCGGCGAAGACATCCTGCAGCGACCGCTGCCGGATACCGCCGCATCCGCCGCGGTCTATCTGCTCAGCGCGCAGGGCGCAGCGGCGCGTGGCGCGATACTGGATTTGCGGGTCGCCTGAGCGGTTGCCCCGGCGGCGCCGGCGGGGCGCCCGCCCAACGAGGATGGAGTTGAGATGGAATCGCAGATGACCACATTGTCGGCGGGCATCCTGCTGTTCCTGATCATGGATCCGCTGGGCAATATCCCGCTGTTCCTGAGCCTGCTGAAGGACGTGCCGCCGAAGCGGCGTCGTCGCGTCATGGTGCGCGAGCTGCTGATCGCACTGGGCGTGCTGCTGGCGTTCCTGTTCGGCGGCCAGTACATCCTCAAGCTGCTGCAGTTGAAGCAGGAATCGATCAGCATCGCCGGCGGCATCGTGCTGTTCCTGATCGGCATCCGCATGGTGTTTCCGCCGGCCGACGGCAGCGGCATCTTCGGCAAGTCCGGCGGCGGCGAACCGTTCATCGTGCCGATGGCGATACCCGGCGTGGCCGGCCCTTCGGCAATGGCGGCGCTGCTGCTGCTGACCAATACCCAGCCCGGCCGCACCGCCGACTGGACGATCGCGCTGCTGCTGGCGTGGCTGGCCAGTTCGCTGATCCTGCTCAGTGCGACCTACCTCTTCCGCTGGCTCGGCGAGAGCGTGCTGACCGCCCTGGAGCGTGTGATGGGTATGCTGCTGATCGCGTTGTCGGTGCAGATGTTCATGGCCGGCGTGGCGTCGTTCCTGCACATGAGCGTTTGAAACGACGACGTCGTCGAAATGTCGCAAGCGTCGCTTCGGATGATCGTGCAGCTGTCATAATCGGCCGCCAGGATGGGGGAAATCCGAGGACGCAGACATGCTGAGTATCGAACAGTCCCTTGTCGAGCGGCTGCCATGGCTGGCGCAGTACCCACGCCTTCGCCGGCCGATGGCGGGCATGCTCGGGCGCCTGGCCGACGAAGAAGGCTTCAACCGCGTGCTGGACCGGGTCGGTACCGCCGAGGGTTTCGATTTCGTCGACCGCGTACTGGACGTGCTCGGCACCAGCCATCACGTCAACCCGGGCGATCTCGATAACATCCCGGCGGAGGGCCCGCTGCTGGTGGTGGCGAACCACCCGCTGGGCATGCAGGACGCGATGGCGATGCTGCAGATGATCGGTTCGGTGCGCCGCGACGTGCGCATCCTGGGTAACGACTGGCTGGCCACGGTGCCGCCACTGGGCAAGCTGCTGCTGCCGGTGGACGTGTTCGGCAAGGGCGCCGCTTCGCGCCTGCGCGGCATCTATCGCGCACTGGAGAATGGCGAAGCGCTGATCGTGTTTCCTGCCGGCGAGGTCTCGCGCGTGCGCGCCGGCGGCGTGCGCGACGGCCGCTGGTCGGACGGCTTCGCACGGTTGTCGTTGCGCAGCAAGGCACCGGTGCTGCCGGTGCATGTTTCGGCGCGCAACTCGGCGATGTTCTACGGCCTGTCGATGCTGGCCAAGCCGCTGAGCACGGCGATGCTGCCGCGCGAAGCGGTGGCGCCAGGCAAGCGGCGGATCGGTTTCAGCATCGGCGCGCTGGTCAGCGCCGAGGAGCTCGGTCAGCGCAGCGGCGGTTCGCCGGCACAGGCGGCGAAGCTGATGCGCCGGCACGTCTACCGGGTCGGCCAGCATCGCGGCCTGGTCTTCGGCGGACAGGCACCGCTGGCATTGCCTGAGCCGGTCGAACAGGTCGCTGCCGAACTGGCGCGCTGCGAGAAACTGGCCGATCTCGGCGACGGCAAGCAGGCCTGGCTGTTCAAGGGCGCGCCCGACAGCGCGGTGATGCGCGAGATCGGCCGGTTGCGCGAACTGACCTTCCGCAAGGTCGGCGAGGGCACCGGCGCGCGACGCGACCTGGATGCCTACGACCAGCATTACGAGCACCTGGTGCTGTGGGACCCGCAGGCCTTGCGCATCGTTGGCTCCTATCGCTTCGGCCATGGCGGCCGGCTGATTGCCGAGCGCGGCATGGCCAGCCTGTATACCTCCAGCCTGTTCAACTACTCGCCGGCGCTCGAGTCGAGGTTGGCGCAGGGGCTGGAACTGGGGCGCAGTTTCATTGCGCCGGCCTACTGGCGTTCGCGTGCGCTGGACCAGCTGTGGCAGGGCATCGGCCTGTATCTGCAACGGCACCCGGAACTGCGTTACCTGTTCGGCCCGGTCAGCATGTCGGTGAACCTGCCGCGCGAGGCGCGCGAATGGATCGCGGCGGCGCACCAGCATTATTTCGGTGCGCCGGGGTTGGCCGCTGCACGCCAGCCTTTCGTGGTCTCGCCTGAAGTGGTGCAGGGCGTGCGCGCGGCGCTGGAGGGGCTGGACGCTGTCGCTGGGCTGGGCCAGCTGAAGCATCATCTGGATGCACTGGGCGTCAGCATGCCGGTGCTGTACCGGCAGTACGTCGACCTGGTCGAGCCCGCTGGCGTGCAGTTCCTCGACTTCGGCGAGGACCCGGATTTTTCCGGTTGCGTGGACGGCCTGGTGATGTTGGACCTGGCCAACCTGAAACCGGCGAAGCGTGCACGCTATCTCGGCAAGCGCGACTGATCAGGGGTATAGGCAGCGAGCCGGATGTGATGCACCATGGTGGTGATGGAAGTCGCGGGGGCGGCCTTCCATCTGTCTGATTTCAAACGGTTCGTGTAGCGGTTATGAGGGGATGGGGCAGCCGCAACTGACGTGTAAATGTTACAAAAATGTCATACAATGCCGTTAAAATCGCTTAACAATCGCCGCAGGCGGGAAGGTCCGGCGAGCTGAGATTTGCGGTTCCATGCTCCATGGAGTCGCGGCAATACCACAACTGGGGTCACGCATCGCGTCGATGTTACGCCTGGCATGCGCCGGGCGAGGTCGGGCTTTTTTTGCCCCCAATCAAGTTTTTTTCGTTGCGAGCCTGAGGGTCGATCAAGAATGAACAGCCGAATTCGCGCCAAACTCCTGCCGTTTGCCATTGCTTCGTTGCTGGCGTCGTCGGTGCCTGCCATCGCGCAGGACACCTCCTCCTCGATCAGTGGCCGCGTGCTTGACGCGAACGGCCAGCCGGTGGCCGGCGCCACCGTGCAGATCGTGCATGAGCCGTCGGGCACCACCAAGATCACCACGACCGACGCGGATGGCCGCTACTCGGCGCAGGGTCTGCGCGTCGGCGGCCCGTTCGACGTGACGGCGTCCAAGGCCGGCCTGACCCAGGGCGAGCAGAACAAGGTCTACCTGCAGTTGTCGCAGAGCACCGCGGTGAACCTGACCATGGGCGCGGTGGAAGCGAAGAATCTGGAAGGCGTGACCGTTTCGGCCAGCGCGTTGGCGCAGACCTTCACGCCGGACAACAAGGGCCTCTCGACCAACGTGTCGCAGCGCGAGTTGCAGGCCGCACCGACGCCGGGCCGCTCTATCCAGGACATCGCCCGCCTCGATCCGCGCATCGTCATCACCGATCGCGGTGACGGCTCGATGTCGACGATGGGCCAGAACAGCCGTTACAACAACATCAGCGTCGACGGCGTCTCCGTCGGCGACCCGTTCGGCCTGAACTCGAACGGCATGCCGTACATCGGCTCGCCGGTGTCCACCGACACCATCGAGGAATACAACATCTCGACCGCGAACTTCGACGTGGCTTCCGACACCGTCGGCGCCAACATCAACGCGGTGACCAAGAGCGGCACGAACGAATTCCACGGTTCGGTGTACTACGCCTACCGCAATGCCGACAAGCTGGTCGGCAGCGCCGGCTGGCTCGACGAGAATCGCGGCTACAAGGGCTACAAGAGCGACTGGACCGCCGGCGCGACGCTGGGCGGCCCGATCATCAAGGACAAGCTGTTCTTCTTCGCGAACTTCGAGAAGGAGAAGACCGTCGGCCTGGGCGCCGATTCGGCCAATGGCCTGGATCCGTCGCTGACCGGCGCGTCGACCTCGAACAAGGTCTCGCCCGGCGACTTGAACCGCATCATCGACGCGGCCAAGAATCTCGGCCTGACCCCGGGCACCTTCAGCGGCGGCAACGTCGACCTGGAGGACAAGCGCTACCTGATGAAGCTGGACTGGAACATCGCCGACAATCATCGCGCGAGCCTGTCCTATCAGCGCACCAAGGAAACCCAGCCGATCGTGCAGGGCAACTCGTCCACCGCCATCGGCCTGACCAGCTACTGGTACACCAAGAACAGCGACACCAAGAACACCGTGCTGCAGGTGTTCGACGACTGGACCAGCAACTTCTCCACCGAAGCCAAGATCGGCTATTCGCAGTTCTCGCAAGTGCGCACGGTCGATACCCAGCAGCCGCAGGTCTTCGTCAATCTGGGTGCTGGCGGCAAGGCGCCGTTCGTGGATCTGGGCGAGGACCAGTTCAGCCATTACAACGTGCTGGACATCAAGACCTGGAAGGCGCTGTTCGCCGGCACGCTGTACCTGGATGAGCACACCATCAAGGGTGGCGTCGACTTCCAGCAGAACAAGATCTACAACCTGTTCGGGCGCACCCAGTTTGGTGCCTACACGTTCTGGGGCATCGACAATTTCGAGAAGGGCATCTACAACTCGTACAATATCTACCAGCCGGCCGCCGGCTACACGCTGGACGATGTGGCTGCTGCCTGGACGCTGCGCCAGTATGGTTTCTTCCTGCAGGACACCTGGCAGCCGACGAGCAACCTGTCGGTGCAGTACGGCGTGCGCGTCAATCTCAACAAGACGGGTGACAAGCCGGTCTACAACCCGACGTTCACCAATGCCTTCGGCTATCGCAACGACAACACCATCGATGGCATGAAGCTGATCGAGCCGCGCCTGTCGTTCAACTACAACTTCGACAGCGAGCGGATGATGCAGATCCGTGGCGGCGTGGGCCTGTTCCAGTCCAATCCGCCGACCGTGTGGATGACCAATCCGTACCAGAACAACGGCATGACCACGGCCACCTACCAGGTGTTCAATGACGACGGCCTGCAGCCGGGCGTGGGCAACGACCTGCCGGTGTTCAGCCCGGATCCGTTCGCACAGAACCTGCCGCCGCCGGCCAGCTCGAAGATGAACGTCGACACGGTCGACCCGAACTTCCAGCTGCCGTCCGTGTGGAAGGTGAGCCTGGCGTTCGATCGCGAGCTGCCGTGGCTGGGTACGATCTTCTCGGCCGAATACCAGCGGATCATCACGCGCAACGGCATCCTCTACCAGAACATCAATATCGGCGATCCGAACGGCACGCTGCCGGACGGCCGCAACAACTACTACGAGACGCTGGGCCAGGCGCCGAAGTCGGGTGATGCACGCACGAATGCCAACCCGGCGTTCTCGGGCACCTCGACCCTGCTGACCAACACCCACAAGGGCCGCGCCGAAGCACTGACGCTGTCGTTGAAGAAGCCGTTCTCGGAAAGCTGGTTCGGCAGCGTGGGTGTGACCTTCGGCAACGCGACCGAAGTCAACCCGGGCACCTCCAGCCAGGCCAGCTCGAACTACTCCAATAGTGCCTGGGTGAATCCGAACGATGATGTGGCCTCGACGTCGAACTATGCGATCAAACAGCGCCTGAATGCCTCGCTGACCTGGCAGCATCGCTTCTTCGGTGACTACGTGACCAGTGTCAGCGCGTTCTATGACGGCCACAGCGGCCAGCCGTACAGCTGGACGTTCGGCAACGATGCGAACGGCGACTCCTACAGCACCGACCTGATCTACATCCCGAACAAGGGCGATGTGAGCTTCAAGACGGGCACCAGCCAGGCTGTGATCGATCAGTTCTTCAACTTCATCCAGAGCGATTCCTACCTGAAGGACCACCAGGGTGCCATCGCGGGCCGCAACCGTGCTGCATCGGCATGGGTGAACCAGGTGGACCTGAGCTTCCGCCAGGAAGTGCCCGGCATCTTCAAGGGCAACAAGGGCGAGCTGCGCCTGGACATCTACAACTTCATGAACCTGTTGAACAGCGACTGGGGTCAGCAGAGCTACGTCGGCTTCCCGTACACCCGTACGCTGGCCAGTTACGAAGGTGTGGATGCGGACGGCAAGTACATCTACTCGCTGCCCACCGACAAGAGCGGCAACTACCAGCCGGGCCAGAAGATCATCTACGACGCCGGTCGCAACACCAAGACCAACGTGGTGTCGCGCTGGTCGGCCATGGTCACGCTGCGCTACACGTTCTAAGCGCATCGGCGGTTTGAAGCCTGGAACCGGTGCCTTTGCGGGCACCGGTTTTTTTTGTGCGCGCTTGACCATGCGCAACCGGCGCGGGAAGCTACGCGGCCTGCTCCGCTTGGCGCAGGCGCATGATCCGCGAAGAGCGGCAAGGAGAAGCACTCGAATGAGCGACACATACGCCGGTGCGCCGGCAAAGCCCGGCACCGTCAGCGCACGCATCTCCCCGGTCGGCGGCCTGGACGTCCTTTCCCGCAACGAGGTGGCGCGCCTGCGCGGCGCCAGCGGCTCGGGCCTGCACGCGCTGCTGCGCCGTTGCGCGCTGGCGGTGCTGACCTCCGGCAACATCAGCGACGATCCGCGGGCGATCCTGGAGCAGTATCCGGATTTCGACATCCAGGTGCTGCAGCAGGATCGCGGCATGAAGATCGAGCTGTCGAACGCACCGGCACAGGCGTTCGTGGACGGCCAGATCATCCGCGGCATCAACGAGCTGCTGGTGGCGGTGGTGCGTGACATCGTCTACGTGTCGACCCAACTGGAACAGGTCGGCTTCGACCTCGATGCCTCCGCCGCGCTGACCCAGAGCGTGTTCGAGATCCTGCGCAATGCGCGCATCCTGAAGCCACAGGTCGACCCGAACCTGGTGGTGTGCTGGGGTGGCCACTCGATTTCGCGCCAGGAGTACGACTACACCAAGCTGGTCGGCTACCAGCTCGGCCTGCGCGGGCTGGACATCTGCACCGGCTGCGGCCCGGGCGCGATGAAGGGACCGATGAAGGGCGCGACCATCTCGCACGCCAAGCAGCGACGCCGGCACAACCGCTACATCGGCATCACCGAGCCGGGCATCATCGCGGCCGAATCGCCGAACCCGATCGTCAACCACCTGGTGATCATGCCGGACATCGAGAAGCGGCTGGAGGCGTTCGTGCGTCTGGGCCACGGCATCATCGTGTTCCCCGGCGGCGTCGGCACGGCCGAGGAAATCCTCTACCTGCTCGGCATCCTGCTGCACCCGGACAACGCCGGTACGCCGTTTCCGCTGATCTTCACTGGCCCGCGCCAGTCGGCCGCCTATTTCGAGCAGATCGACCGCTTCCTGCGGCTCAGCCTGGGCGATGAGGTGGCCCGGCACTACCAGATCATCGTGGACGACCCGGAGACGGTGGCGCGGACGATGATCAAGGGCCTCGAGAAAGTGCGCCACAACCGTCTGGATACCAAGGACGCATTCTTCTTCAACTGGGCGCTGCAGATTCCGCTGGAGTTCCAGTTGCCGTTCCGCCCCACCCACGAGGCGATGCGCGCGTTGCAGATCCACCACGAGCGTCCGCGGCACGAGTTGGCAGCGGATCTGCGCCGGGCGTTTTCCGGCATCGTCGCCGGCAACGTGAAGGAGGAGGGCGTGCAGGCGATCGAGCAGCACGGCCCGTTCGTCATCGACGGCGATGCGGACATCATGCGGGCGCTGGACAAGCTGCTGCAGGCGTTCGTCGAACAGCACCGCATGAAGCTCCCCGGCGGCACCGCGTACGAACCGTGCTACCGGGTACTGAACGCCTGAAAAAAAGTGCGGCGGCCGTTCCGCAACGGCTTGACAGTTCGCCGCACGCTCAGCAAACTACGCAGCTCACGCCCGAATAGCTCAGCTGGTTAGAGCACTTGACTGTTAATCAGGGGGTCGTTGGTTCGAGTCCAACTTCGGGCGCCAGATACAAGCAAGGGCCGGCAGCAATGCCGGCCCTTGTTCTTTTTGTGCCGTGCAAAACAGGCACGAATGCGCCGGTGCGGCGTCATGGCACACTGGTCGCTCCACGACAGTCGCCGCCATTGCGTATCATCGCGATATATTTCGCCGTGCGTTGGCGTACCGGCTATGGCCAGGTGCCAACCATGCCTGATCTGATCCGCGCGATGCCCACAGGTTCCCCATGCGCCGCAACAACCCGGCAGGCCGCCTGCCCGAGCCACTCAACCCGATTGCCGACGACGGCGACGAGACCCACTTCTGTCGCACCTGTGCGTTCTCCGGGGCGTGCATCGCGGAAGGTTACGGCAAGCCGGAGCTGCTCGAACTGCACTGCCTGGTCGAGCATGTCGGGCCGTTCCATGCCGGCGAGCACATCTTCCGTACCGGCGACCCGTTCCGCTCGATCTTCGCGGTACGCGCCGGCACGGTGAAGACCAGCATGGTCGACCCCGAAGGACACGAACAGGTGCTCGGCTTCTACCTGCCAGGCGAAGTGATTGGGCTCAACGCGATCTATCCCGACCAGTTCCCGTGCGACGCGGTGGCACTGGATACCGCCTATTTCTGCCGCTTCTCGTTCCCCGCGATGAGTGCGCTGGCCACACGCATGCCGGCGGTACAGCAGCGGCTGTTCCGGCTGATCAGCAAGGAACTCGGCATGGCCACCTTGCTCGCCGGTGACCACAACGCCGACATGCGCATGGCCGCTTTCCTTACCGATCTGGCGGCGCGCTACGAGGAGCGCGGCTTCTCCGGCACGCGCTTCCATCTCAGCATGTCGCGTGGCGACATCGCGAACTACCTGCGGCTGGCGGCCGAGACGGTGAGCCGGGTGCTCAGCCGTTTCCGCCAGCAGGGCCTGATCGAACTCGAGGGGCGCGAAATGCTGTTGCGCAACCCCGAGGGGTTGCGCCAGATCGGCAAGAATCTGCTGTCGCACTGAGCATCTTCACAGCAGCTGCGGCGGCTTGACGCACTCGCCGTTTTCCATCGACAGAAATGACGTATGTCAAGCGCGCTTCCTGACGGTTCCCTAGGCTCACAGCCAGAAACCACAGGGAGAAACCCATGTCACGTTCGTTGTTCATTGTCCTGGCCACGGCCGGCATGCTGGCGCTCGCCGGCTGCTCCGGCAAGCCAGCTGCGGTGTCGCCGGTGGGGGAGGCTGCCGCCAGCCCTGCCGCGATCGCCGCCACCCACGGCGACTTCGGCCCGCCGCAAGGCGAGCCGATCCACGCGGTGCTGACCAGCCCGCCGCACGTGCCGCCGCCGGTCAACCGCAACTACCCGGCGAAGGTGATCGTCGAGCTGGAAGTGATCGAGAAGGAGATGCCGATCTCCGAGGGCGTGAGCTACACGTTCTGGACCTTCGGCGGCACCGTGCCGGGCAGCTTCATCCGGGTGCGCCAGGGCGACACGGTGGAGTTCCACCTGAAGAACGCGCC